>JAJZMB010000102.1 GCA_021803205.1 Bacillota bacterium
CCAGGTCGGCGAGCAGCGTCTGAAACTGCTCACGGGCGCGGCTGGCGGGGCGGGCGGCAGGACCCCGAAGTGCGCGAGCACCCGGCCGTAGAAGGTGCGCGGCGAGAGGCGGCTGTCCGCCACGTAGACCGCCGGGTGGGTCTGGGCGTCGAGCCGGTGCAGGAACAGGCGCAGCGCGGAGCTCTTGCCGGCGCCCACATCGCCGGTGAGCAGGGCGAAGCCGGTGGCGGCGAGCGCGAAGTCCAAGCGGGCCAGCGCCTCGTCCAGGCCGCGCCAGCGGAAGAGCAGGTCCGGCACCGGGGCCTTGGGGAACGGGAAGGCGCTGAGACCGAGGTCCGCCAGGGTCTGCGGCAGCGGGGTGGTCACGGCTGCTCGTCCCCTTCCGCGGGCAGGTCGGCCGCCGGGGTCTGCGACGAGATGAAGCTCATGCGGCCGGCCTTCCGGGAGCGCTGCTGCTCGTCGTGGCTCTGAAGCATCTCGTGGAACGGGGTGCGCTCCGTCGGCGGGGTCGGCGCGGTCGGGGGTCTCGGGCGCGCGAACGCGGCGGCTGTGGGCCGGCAGGGCACCCAGGGCCTGGGCCGTGCCGTGGCTCCGACCGTCATGCTGGATCAGGACGCGGCTGAGGTCGTAGGGGTCGAACCGGACCGTGACCTTGCGGCGAGTTATGTGGAATTAGCGCGGCGGCCCGGCAAGAGGTGCCTGGGCCCTTGGGGGCGTTCAGTAAACGGTGGGAGGCCGCCCGGGTCGGCGGGTCAGCGGACGGGTGCGTTCGGCATCCAGTGCCTCGACGGCCGTACGGCACCTGGTTTTGAGATGGACGGGTAAGGTGGGATCTTCTTCCGCCGTGCGCAGTCTGGGTTCAATGGTGCGCACGAGCCAGTCGGCGCGAGAGAGTGGGCGACCGGCTTGGTGCGAGTCCAGTGCGCGCACGGCTTCGAAGGCGCTGGCCTCCGGCCACGACAAATAGATGACGGTGTGGTGGGTGCGTCGGCCTCCGGGTGCTGCCATGACTGCTCGTGCTCCTCTCCCATAGGCTATAGTGCTATAGTATAGCACTATAGCCTATGGTGCCAAGGTTTCAAGGGTCCAGCGGATCAACCCTCATCCGGCTGCCTCTGAGGGGGCTGGGCTGTGGAAGGCGCCCCGGGATGGGCGGGTATCTCGACCAAGTCCGCGGCGGCGACGAAGCCCTGCGGGGCCGTGGCAGTTCCGACGTCAGATGGGACGGGTTCAGCGGCCAAGCGTTGCAGTAGGCGTTCGAGAGCCTGCATGTCGCCGTCCACAGCGGCGCGCTCCTCGTCCGTCAGGGGGATCTCCTGAATCAGCCTGAGCAGGCCTTGCTTGGACTCAAGCAACTGGGCAGCGCTCGTCCCCTTGGGCACGTAGAAGTCGCAACGGGCGCAGGCCATGCGGTGCGGGCACTGGTCGAAGAACTCATACGTGCACAACCCGTGGCCCAGGTCATAGTACCGCCACGGGGCCCCAGCCGCGGCGGCTCCATCTTTCACCGCCTGTTGATCGACGAGTACCTCGATGGCGCGGACGTTGCGCGCAAAGTAACCCGCGTCGCGGTAGGACTGGATCAAGCGTGTGGGCGTGCACGCGACATAGTTCTGGGTCGTCTCCGGGGAACGGTGACCGAGCCAGGCCTGCAACTCGAAGAGCGTCATCGGTTCGCGGGCGTTGAAGAGTTGGCTGGCAATGGTGGAGCGCGCCCGATGGCTGCTGATGGGGCCGCGTGCGTCTGTCGGGGGCACTCCCGCCTTGCGGCAGAGCAGGGGGATCAAGCCCCCGTTGAGATAGCTGCGTGGCACGGGGCGCGCGCGATAGCAGAACAGTAACTGGGTGGCTTCGCCCGTCTTCCGATCAGCGAAATCGGGCTGCCGCGGGCGCAGACGTTCCCAGGAGGCGATCGCCTCGCCCACCACGGGGTCGACGGGTTTGGTGAAGGCCCGCCCGGTCTTGTGCACGGGAACATCCAACAGACACACGTCTGCGTCGACGTGCGGTTCGTCGGTGCCGGGACGCGTGTGATCGCGGACGCACCCGACGCGCAGGCGCACGATCTCGTCGCTGCGCAGGCCGGCGAAGAGCCAGGTGACGGCGAGTGCTTGGAGCATCGCCAACGGATAGTACGCGTTGGTCCGTATGCGCGGGGCACCGTCGCGGCCCTCGATTCCGCGGTCTACCGTGACGAGGAGATCGTCCTCGCTCAGGTTGAGCCCGGCCCAGAGCAGCTTGGCCCAGATGTCATCGGCGATGATGCGGGGCGCGGGGCCGATGGCGGCCTTGACCGCGCGCGGCGTGGCCAAAGCACGGGCCGGGTTGAAGCGGAGCGGGGTCCAGCCCCACTCCTGGATGTCCAGGAAGAAGGTCCGCAGGCATTGCAAGCAACGGTCCTTCGCGCGCGGCGACAACGGCTGACCCAAGCGGGCCGGCTGGAGCCCTGCCGTGCGTTGCACGTAGTCTCCGACGTGCATGCGATCGACGGTCGCCACGTAGTCGACGGCCAGTTCGCGCGTCCATTCCCCGGGTGCGCTCACAGTGGGATGGTGCCTCTGGAGCCAGCGTCCGGCCTTGAGCACGGCCCAGGCCACGGATGCGCGGGTCTTGGCGCTCAGGGTCGATGTGCCCTCCCAACGTTCGACCCATGCGAGCCAAGTGGGGCCCAGGCCTTGCGCACGGGCTGTGCGCAGAGATTGAGGATCGCTGCTGCACGCCACGGGAGCCCGTTCCAGCACGCCGAGCTCCTCCAAGGCGCGTCCGAGCTGGAAGAGCAGTGCACGATGTCCACGCCAGGGTCGGTGCCAGGCCCGCCAGTCTTCCAACTGTGCCACGGTCAGTCCGTCGAAGCGTGGGCTGCCGTGCAGCAGCAGCGCTTCGGCCGCCACGCTGCGCAGGGCGCTACGCGGGTGCAGGGCGTAACCCCAACCGGACGTGACGCATTCCACCGCTTGGAGGGAGTCTTCCAGAACCTTCCGCCCAAAGACCTTGCCGGCCACCCCCACGCGGTCGTAACGGCCCAGGGCGCGGAGGTCCCGGAAGCAACCCAGCCGATACGCCGCAGCGATCATCGGCTGCCGGACGGTGGCGTCCATATGGGTGCGGTGCGCGGAGAAGAAGTTGGCCTGGGTCGTGCCGAGAACCTCGCACCAGGTTGCCCCGTCCCAGCCCCAAAACGCCCTGTCCGTGCGAGCGCACCAGCGCAACATCCCCAAGATGGCCTTGCGTTTGCACAGCGGACCGGCCTCCATGTCCGCCAACACGTCCAGAAGGGGGCGCCGCAGTCGGTCGGCGCCGTCCAAGGCCGCGATCGTGGCCTCGGTGCTCTGCCCCGTGCCCCGCAACGTGAGCAGCGGAGCTAACGCTTCGCGTTCTGGGACGCTCAAGGTCCCCCGACGATCGTACCGGGCCGTATCGATGCCCGGGCTCCAACTGGGCAGGGGCGTCTCAGCGGGCGCCGCCGTCCCGCCCCGGGTCACTTTGTCTCCACCCGATCCGGTGCGCCCGCCAGCGTCTGGACCCGCCAGGCGTGGATCTGGTGCATGCCTTGAGCCAAGCGTTCCGTCAGGTCCCGGCCCGATAGGTGGATGTATTGCTGCGTCGTCTGCGGATCGCGGTGCCCCGCAAAGGTCGCGATCTCATGGATGTCCCAGCCGGCACGGGCCAGGTCGGTCAGGCAGAGGTGGCGCAATGTGTGCGTCGAGAACTCCGGCAGTCCCGCCCGGTCGGCCATCCGCCGTACCACCTTCGACCAGGTCCACAGGGTCAGCGGGGTCGCGTAGTTGCGGCGTGACTCGGACAAAAACAAGGGACCACGGCTGTGGGCGACGGAGCGGCGGTGGTCGAGATAGGCGCGCAGCAGATCTCCGGTGGCCGCCGAGTACGGCACGGTGCGCGCGCGGCGCCCCTTGGTCGTTTCCGCGCGAATGCGGATCAGGCGGTGAGCCGGGTCCAGGTCATCGGTGCGTAACAGGCAGAGTTCCTCGCGGCGTAAGGCGGCATCGTAGGCCAGCGCGAGCATGCAGCGATTGCGGATCGGCTCTTGTCGAGCACAAGCCAGGAACTCCGTCCATTGTTGCTCGTTCGGGATCCAGGGCAGTTTGTGAAACCGAGGAATCAGGCCGCGACTGTCTTTGCCGGCGAATCGCTTGCCGGGGGTATATCGCCCTCGGCCGACGGGATTGGTCTCCCTCCCGTTGTCCTCGACCAGGAAGTCGAAGAACACCCGGACGGCGGTCAGCCGCTGCTGCAGGGTCGCGTTGGAGAGCCCGACCCCTGACTCGAGCATCACAACGTGCGCCCCGCGTGGGCTCGGGCGCCGGCGCAGATCGCCGACGTAGCGCGCAATCGTCTCCTTGCTGGCAGTTACCGGGTCGGCATCAACGCGCTTGCAGTAGCCCAAGAAGTCCTCAACACCGCGTCCGTAGGCCTCGATCGTATTCGGTGCCAGTCCCAGCAGATACTCGCTCTCGAGCCAGCGCCGAGCATGCGGCTGAACCGCCAAGAGTGGATAGCGAAACCATTCCGGGCCCTCCTCTGATTGCGCCTGCTCGCCCTGTGCCAACGACCTCCCCCTCTGGATGCCGTCCGACCCATGCGCCAGCAGTGGCGCGCGGCCGCCTCCGGCGCCTTTGGCCTACGGCCTCCGGCACCGGAGGCCTGGGTCCCGGCCCCAGGGCACCGTACCACGGATCCAGATTCCAAATAACCTGGACGATCTGGAACGGAACGGAGTAGTAGTGACGGTCGGCCTCGACGTGATAGTCCGGTCCAACGGTGGCCACGCGCCACTCGGTCCACTCGTAGCGCTCCGCCGGCAAGGGACGCAACGCCGGGCGGTCGAGTTCCTCGAAGAGCTGCCGCCGGCTGGCCTTGGGCACCCGCCGCATCTTCTCGTTGATCGGTGGCAGGAGCTCACGCACCGCTGCCTTGGCCTCGTCCACGCTGAAGAAGATG
>JAJZMB010000175.1 GCA_021803205.1 Bacillota bacterium
GAGGCCCGCGCGGGGGCGTACCGGACCTGGACCCTGCGGGAACCGGAGGACGCGGCGCTCATCCTGGAGCCGCTGCTCCGCCGCGAGCCGACCGAGACTTTCGTGGCCTGCCTGCTGGACACCAAGCACCGGCCGAACGCGATCCACCGTTGCGCCCTGGGCTCCATCGACAGCGTGCCGGTCGAGCCGCGATCGGTCTTCACCGCGGCCCTGCTGACCAACGCGGCGGCGGTCATCGTGGCCCACAACCACCCCAGCGGCGACCCCGAACCCAGCCCGCAGGACATCCTCCTCACCCACCGCCTGGTGCGGTGCGGCGGCATCCTCGGCATCCCGGTGCTGGACCACCTGGTCATCGGCGCCGGCTGCTGGTCGAGCATGCGCGCGCTCTATCCGGCGTGCTGGGAGGGGGAGCGCCCGTGAAGGCCTGGGCGGTTGTCGGCAACACGGCCTGACGCGGAGGCATGGTGTCCGGCGTGCGCGGAGGCCCGGTACGGGCCCGCGCACCCGATGCCCGAGCGGAGAGACCGCGAGGGCAACGCGGTGCACCCCGTCTTCGCCGCGGACGAGTGGGAGTATCGGCCGGGGTGCGGCGCCTGCGGGGAGTCACAACCGGTGCGGGTTGTCGATGTCAGGAGGTGGGGTCGATGATGCGGCCGGTGCGGCTGTACCTGGCGGGGCCGGCAGGGGTCGGCAAGACCAAGGTCGCTGAGGGGCTGGCCGCCCGCCATGGATTCCAGCGCATCAGCCTCGGCGACCTGGTGCGGGAGGAGTGCATGCGGCTGGAGCTTCCCCTGACCCGGGGCAACCTCCAGGCGGTTGGCGACCTGTTGCGGCGGGACCGGGACGACGATGCGGCGCTGGCGGCTATGACGCTCGCACGGGTTTTGCCTGCCGCGCGCGGTGTCGTTGTGGACGGCGTGCGCCTGGTGGCGGAAGCGGAGGCCCTGCGCTGCAGTGGCTTCGTCGGTGTGGCCGTCCATGCCCGGGAAGACGTCCGCCTGGGCCGGCTGCGCGCGCGGGACCGTTCAGCAGACGTACCCGAGCACCGCACCGAACTCGAAGCCAAGCGCGTGCCGGTGGACCTGCGGTTCGTCAACGGGTCTGACGATCCGGCGGTCTTCGCCCACGGGCTCGAGTGGTTGCTCTATCGGGTGCGGCAGGCCCAGCACGCCCTGACCCTTTGACCCCCACCCCGCGCCATGGCGGATAGCCCTGGCGCCACCCACAGACCTACAAGGAGGTGGACCCACATGCGGGGCGGCGCACACGCGGCGCTCGGCGCTGCCGCGGCCATTCCATTGGCGCTACTTACCGGGCCGCGGTTTCTGATTCCGGTGGTCCTGGCGGGCGCCGTGGGAGGGCTGCTCCCGGACATTGACCATCCCGGCAGCACGTTGGGGCGCTTCGTACCCTGGCCGGCCGTCGTGGTCGAGAATCACAAGACCGGCTTTATCGCCCACGGGCGGCGCTGGTTTCATGGTCGGACGGTCCGGCACCGGGGCGAGACGCATAGTGTCGGGGCGGCGGCCATAACGGCCGTGGCCACGCCGGCCGTCCTCTGGTTCCCACTCTGGCGGTTGGTCGCTTGGATGGCGGATGTGCGCGGCATGCAGTGGGTAGCTGCGCACAGGTCGTTGTGGATCTTCGCCGTGGTGACCTCCATGCTGGCCGGGTGTGCCGTGCTGGTGGGATACTTGACCCACCTGGCCGCCGACGTGCCGAGCCCCTCGCCGCAGATGCTGCTCTGGCCCATCTCCCGCCGGATGCTCCGCCCGAAGTGGGTGCCACGTGTGC
Organism: Bacillota bacterium; assembly: GCA_021803205.1. Taxonomy (GTDB): domain Bacteria; phylum Bacillota; class Sulfobacillia; order RBS10-35; family JAJYVN01; genus JAJZMB01. Next base: position 1,798 of record JAJZMB010000175.1, read on the forward strand.
CCGAGCGATCACTCGCCGGGCATCTGCTGGAGGCCGCCGTGACCCTGGTGGCGGCCAGCTTCGCCTTGGTCGCCTGGGGCGCCCGGCCGGTATGACGGCGGCACTTGGGCTGGGCGAAGGGTTATGATGCATTCGGGAGGCGATGTGCCGTGTCGGTGACCAAGCACGGGGCCGGGGGCGGCCACTTCACCTACGAGGACCTCCGGCATACGCCGGACGACGGCAAGCGGTACGAGGTGCTGGAGGGGGCCCTGATCGTGAGCCCGTCGCCGCGAACGAAGCATCAACGGACGGTGACCATGGTTTTTGAGGTGCTTCTCAAAGCGGCGCGGACAGGGCATGGGGAAGCCTTCCCGGCCCCGTTCGATGTCGTCTTCAGCGAACACGATGTTACAGAACCAGACCTACTGTTTGTCACGAAAGAACGCAAGGACATCATCACTGAGGACAACATCCAAGGAGCCCCTGACCTAGTGGTGGAGATCATCTCCGAAGGCAGTCGCAAGCGTGACGTCATCACCAAACGCGGAATCTACGAACGTTACGGCGTGCGGTTCTACTGGCTGGTCGATCCCGAGGAGGAGACCGTCCGCGTCTTCGAACTCAAGGACGGCGCTTACAGCGAGCCGGTTACGCTGTGCGCTGGCCAGCCGTTGACCTGCCCGCTCTTCCCCGGCATCTCAGAGGACGTGGGCACGCTCTTCGCCCAGCCCTGAGTCCTGAACCTTCCCAACAACACCCACGACACGCCGGGGGGCGGCCGACGAGGCCGCCTCTCTGCGTGCTCGGCCGCTGAGGTTGCTACCTGACCCACCTGGCCGCCGACGTGCCGAGCCCCTCGCCGCAGATGCTGCTCTGGCCCATCTCCCGCCGGATGCTCCGCCCGAAGTGGGTGCCACGTGTGCCCGAGCGATCACTCGCCGGGCATCTGCTGGAGGCCGTCGTGACCCTGGTGGCGGCCACCGCTGCCCTTGCCGCCTGGGGCGCAAGGCCGGTGTGACGGCGGCACTTGGGCTGGGCGAAGGGTTATGATGCATTCGGGAGGCGATGCGCCGTGTCGGTGACCAAGCACGGGGCCGGGGGCGGCCACTTCACCTATGAAGACCTGCTGTACACGCCGGACGACGGCAAGCGATACGAGGTGCTGGAAGGGGACCTGATCGTGAGCCCGTCGCCGAGGTGGAAGCACCAACGAGTGGTGTCTGCTCTGGTCCGCATCCTGCACCGAGCGGAAGACGCTGGATTCGGTGTCGCTTGCACTGCGCCGATGGATGTCGTGCTGTCAGACCACGACGTGGTGGAGCCGGACCTGCTGTTCATCGCCAAGGAACACCTGGCGATCGTCACGGCGGAGAACGTGCAGGGCGCGCCCGACCTGGTGGTGGAGGTCATCTCGGAGGGCAGCCGACGCCGGGATGCGATCACCAAGCGGCACATCTACGAGCGCTACGGCGTGCGGTTCTATTGGCTGGTCGATCCCGAGGAGGAGACTGTCCGGGGCTTTGAGCTCAAGGACGGCGCCTACGGCGAGCCGGTCACTCTGAAGGCCGGCCAGCAGTTGGCCTGCACGCTCTTCCCCGGCGTCGGCGAGGACGTGGGCAAGCTCTTCGCCGAACCCTGAGTCATAACCTACCCCAGCAACACACACGACACGCAGAGAGGCGGCCGACGAGGCCGCCTCTCTGCGTGCTCGGCCGCCGCGACGGGCCGCCGCGGTGATGACTGTATCGGAACGCCGGATGCGGGGGGATCACCATGCTTCGCTGGTGTCGCGCTCCGCTGGTCCTGATTGTCCTGGCGGCTGTGGTGCTGGGCGCGGTAAACGCCGCCGCTTCCGGGGCGGGCTCGTCGAGTCCGCCCAAGGAAAGTGCTTCGTCCGCGGGCGCTGTCATCCCGGCATCCGCCGGCCGCCCCATGAAGGTTCCCGAGCCGACGTACCGCTGGCACGGCCTGACCGTGCCCGTGGGGGCGTGCGGCGCGATCGTCGGCGGGCGGGCGATGGTCCTGCCGTGCGGTGACAAGCGCGTAGTGGCCTACCGGCGGGCCATGGCGGAACGGGACTGGGGGACGGCGGGGGCGTTAGCCGCCGCCGCGATCCTGGGCGGAGTGCTGCTGGCGCTGCGGCGGATGCGGCGAATACCCCGACCCGGAGGTGAAATGTGATGGGGGCCATATGGCCACGCGTTCTGAAGGCGAGCGCCCTACTGGCGGCCGCGGCCGGATGCCTGGCGCTGCTATCGGCCCCCGCGCTGGCGAATTCCATCACGCAATCGTGGCAGCCGGAGGGCAATTTTGGTGAATGGTCGCCTAGCGGCACCAATTGCATTGACTACGGCATGAGCCTGAACGCTACTGGATATTCAAGCAACAGCGACGGAAGCGGCGGCGTCACACAGCCAATAGACTCGCCGATACCCAACAGTTCATCCAATAGTACAACCGCGCCTTCGCTGCCTTCAGGGGCGACCTGGACGGGGCAGAGCATTTCCGGCACGATCACCAACGACAGCCCGTCTTACCCGGGGACTTCTTCTCTCGGGGTCGGATGGACCTTCGGGTGCTTGGGTGCCATCCAGGGATTCGGGTATATCGCCAGCGGGTTCGGGTCAGCGGTCAGCCTTGGGCCAGGATCGTCCTCCGTCAACTACAACTATGATTTGCATCAGCCCTGGGATTCAGAGGTGCAGTCGCAGCAATACAGCGGCTGGCAGTTCCCCGGGATCTACGTGGCGCCGGATCCCTTCGCGTTCAACGACCCGCAGATCAACTACGGATACCAGACCTCGAACGACTCGACCACGATGTATTACGCCTACACCCCGACCGGGATCAGCGCCAGCAATGTCGCATCCGGCAGCGGCACCCAGGCCACGGTATCCTGGAACGCCAACGGCAACGATAGCGGAACCCAGTACCTGGTGCGGCGGGAGACCCTCAATTCCGGCGGCGTGGTGACCGGGTGGACCACGGTCTATCAGGGAACAGCAACGAGTTTCACAACCACCGACCAATCCTGTGGCTACGGTTACAAATACCGGGTGCAAGCGACGGACGGCCCCGCCACCGACTGGACCCCGACTGACACGTCGGCGGAATGGGACGAGTTCCCCTGCAGCGAATCCGTATCCGGGGCCACCACCACGTCGGTGACCG
>JAJZMB010000024.1 GCA_021803205.1 Bacillota bacterium
TACATCTTCTGGTAGCCTTAACCTAGTGACCCTGCAGCCCTCCGACCCTGCTTAATGGTATTAACACCCCGGATCGTTCCCACATCCCTGACAACAGTATTAGCCATATCTATCCTTCCGCCTATGCGCGTCGCCGCAAGAAGCACGGGGTGCCGGTGCGCGTCATCGAGTACACGTTAGACGATCCTGGGGTGGCATCGCTTGAGATCTATCGACTGATCACGACCGAATTGGACCCGGCCAAGGCACCGGCGGAAGAGCTTGCCGTGCTGTACGCAGAGCGCCAAGAGTTCGAGTTTGCGGAAGACGAGTTCAAGACGCATCTGCGAGGAAGAGATAGGATTCTCCGGAGTCACAGTCCGGAAGGGGTGCACCAGGAGATCTGCGGTTACTATCTGGCGCACTATGCCATTCGTGCCATGATGCACGACGCTGCGTTACAGCGGGACATTGATCCTCAGCGATTGTCGTTCACACATGCCGTGAACGTGGTGCAGCGTAAGATCATTGCGCGGCGTGTTTTTTCCCCTCAGTGGGTTACGGAACCTGTACCAGCAAGCGCTCGCTGACATGCTCGACCCGAAAGAGATCCTTCCACCACGGCGGCTCCGTGCCAATCCGCGGGTCGTCAAGCGCAAGATGTCGAAGTTCCCGGTCAAGCGCGCCGAGCACCGTGTCTGGCCGCAGCACACTCGTTCCGCCGAGGATGCAGTCCGCCTTCGTGCCTAATTCACCGGTATTGGGGCTGATCCGGGTCGCAGCCTCACCGCAGCGTGACTACGTGCGGCCCTGGGCGGCCAGCCGGCGCTCCAGCCGCTCCGCGGCCTCCTCGTAGCCGTTGCCCCGCTCGCTCGGCCACAGCGGCTTCTGCGGGATGTGGAAGTAGCGGCTCACCATGTCGCAGATGTTCTCGTTCCAATCGAGCGCGTGCCGCTTGCGGGCGATCCAGACCGCAATAGGGTGTTTGGCCTCCTCGGGGATCAGAGAGGCGAAGAACCGGTCGAACGCCTCCTCCGCGGGCCGGCCGCGGCAGGCACGTTCCGCGAGGAAGAGCTTGGACATGATCCTTCGCGCCGTGGCTGCCGCCATCAGTAGGCCCCCCGGGCCTTCGCCGCGGACAGCCACGACGCGACCTCGGCGCCGTACCGCCGCTGCAGGTCCTCCTTCATCGCCGCCTCGTCACTGACGCCCAGCGTCTCCTTGAGGAAGCCGACGAAGTCCGGGTCCCGGCCGCGCAGGTACTCGTACTGCAGGTACGCCGGAGTCCGCACGTCCTCGGCGGTGATAAGCCACCCCAGGCATCGGTCCAACTTCTGCCGGTACTTCTGCCCATCCCATGAGTCCTCCACCAAATACTGCGCGAACAGGATCTTCTCGTAAACCCGCCAGTCCGCCGGCCGCATCGCGCTCTCCCGCCCTCCCGCCGCCTCAACTCCACGTGATGACCACACCGGGGTTCCTTTCCGCCACCATCCGCCGGTACCGCCACTCAGGCATCGGCGAGCCGCTGTACCGCGGGTCGAACACCTTCCCGCCGTGGACGTACACCTCGTGGTACTCGAACGCCGCCCACACCCCGTACTCGGGGACGAGCATCATCCTGGTGTTCCCCGGCCTCGCCCGCAGGATACGCCCCGGCGCGACGGCGGCGAAGTCCTCCGCGATCTCCGAGCAGTCCTTGCCCGGGAGCGGCGGGTTGTCGTGCAGCCGCTGAAGCAGGGCGAGTAGCCGATCATCCATGAGCATCATCATAGCACAGGCGATGGCGCCCGCACCCCTGGCCGCTTGGGTACGCCGCCTGCACATGGCCCCTGCCGTGGACGGCGACACAACGCGCCGCCCACGGCAGCCTGGCCCGTCATCCGTCGTCAGCCGGCGGCGCGCGCCGTCTCGGCCCCCAGCGCCGCCTCGATGTCGTCGATGTCCACCTGCTCGCTCGCCGCCTGGAACCGCGCCTCGAGCTACCCCTGGACCACCTGGAGGCGGTCCCATGTGTCCACCGCCTCGGCGTGGTGCAGCGGCCGGGAGTCCTTGAAGCGCAGGACCCCCCACTTCTTGCCCCCGTCCTCGCGCGCATCGATGTCCAGCCTCACGTGCGTCCCCGCCAAGGGCTGCTGCCTGGCGGCGGACAGCGTCACGAACCAATCGACCGCCTTGACAACCGGGTCCACTTCAGAGTAGCAGTTCATGGCAATAGCATAGCTGTGGGTTTGGAGATGCGATTTGCTGGACGGTGAGCGGAAGGCACGTGTGTGCATGCTTGTCGCATCAAGATTTCAACTTCGGCCCACGTTCGTCCACGCCTGACCGGCGTCCGTAGTCGCCAGCAACTCGACGCCGCGAGGTTCCTGCACCAGGGCCCAGCCCACGGTCGGTGTCGACATGTCCAGTTCCACGACGATTCCCTTGGCCACCGCCTCCGCTAGCGTTGGGGCATTGTTGACCCGGGTCCAAGCCCCCCCTCCGTCGCTTGTGCGGTACAGATGTTTGCCATCACTGGCCAACCCGACGCTAAAGTTCGCGAATGAGTAAACCCACCCATCGCCGGTCGTGGACACAAGCGCGGTCCCCGGCGTCCACGTTTCGCCCGCGTCCTCACTGCGGTCGAAGACGATCACGGGACCGGGCATGCCGCACTCCAGGTTGACTGGTAGCACCAGCCACCCACCAGCCGGGGCTCCCGTGAATGCGTTGCAGGAGGCGTAAGCGCTCGGAACGGGTGGATGTGCCGCCATCCAGCGTTGACCAGCAGAGTTAGTCCAGTACACGGTCGCTTGGCCCACCTTGGGATCACTGACACCAACCCAGCCGTCTGCGGCCGAAGTGAAGAGTACACCGTACTTGTCGCCCAGGAACGGGAGAGTCCCAACAGACGCCGTGTGCGGGACGGGATCGGCCGATGCCGCTTTCTGCCATGTGCGGCCGCCGTCCGCCGTGGACCACAGATCCGCCCCCTCGCTTCCCGCGGCGGCCCCGCCGTACGTCAGCAGCCAGCCGACGCTGGAGTTCAAGACGTCGAGGTATCCGCCTTCGTTCGTGGTCCTGATCGAGGAGGCGGACCATGACCGGCCGGCATCCGTCGTCCGATACACCACAGCGCCGGTGGCCACGCCGCGATATGCGTTTGCTGCCGAGGTTGGGAACTGCACTACCCACGCGGTGCTTGCGTTGAGAAACGCTGCCTCCCGGTCCCGCGGATTGTTGGCCAGGTTGACGAAGTGTGCGGTCTTGAGCAGGGACATCGGAGTGACGTTCGTCCACGTTCGCCCCCCGTCCACCGTGCGCAGAACAGCCCCGCCCGTCAGCGCCCAGCCCACGGATGCGCTCACCATGTGCGCATGCAGGATCGCAGGCAGCGATTCGCGGGCCGCTTGGGAAGGTTGAGCCGCGGCCAGTGGAGGATGCGCGTGGTCTGAAACCGTGTTACACCCCGCCAAAACGATCGCAGCCGCAGCCGCAATCAGCCCCGCCTTGCTCATCACTAACGCCCCTTCCGGTAACCGGCCAGCCCCTCTCGTGGACGCCACGATAGCCGCTATGGTTCCCCTGGAGGACGTGCCCCCCCGCCATTTCCAGCCCGCCAAGCGACCTTCTCGCCGGGGCGAAGCGCGGCGAGGGGCTACTCCTTGCCGGTAATCAGCACGTGCGTGTACGCATCGACGCCGCGGCGCACGAGGCGGAGATCATCTCGGGGGGCGCGACGGACGCCTGAGCGGGTGCGGCACAGGGGGGGAGAGCCGTGCCATTCCTTGTCTGCGCGGGCGTGGCGATCCTGGGCCCGGATCTGGACAGGCATCCGAATAACGTGCCGGCTGCGCTGGAGGCATACAGCGCCGGGACGGCTGCCGACGGGTGGGTCTTCGATCCCGGGTACGCCCCGGCGGTGCTGGCCGACGCGCACGCGATCGAGACAGGTCTGCACCTGGCGGCCACCCGGATCCCCGGGGGCGAAGTGATCGTTACCGCGTTCGCGGCGGCGGGACCTGCCGTGACAGCTAACGGTGCCCAGGTCCCCGGCAAAGTCGGGCATGAGCGAGCGGAGCCCGGCGCGCGCATAAGGCGCGCCGGGCATTGAACGGGTTCGGCAACGGGTGGTAGCGGTTGGCCAGCCCGCACGGCGCCAGGATCGCTGGCCGAGAGTGGTGGAATGGCGCACGGAGGTAACGATGGCGGATTTCACCATCGACGGAGGCGATGGGAGACGGGGCTCGGCAGCGAGGTCAGGCCCCGAGAAGTCGGAGTACCGATGCAGGGCGGGCGGCGTAGTAACGGTTCGCCGACGGGATGCCCGACCATCCAAGTAGACGGAACAGACCGATCACGACCTTGCGCAGGCCGGACATCACCTGAGGAGCGCTGCCGGTGCGAACTTGCGCATGGTCCTCTCCATACGTCACATCGCGCACCCAGTGACTCTTGTTCTCGATGTGCCAGTGTCCGCGGACCAAGGCGAGCAGGCGTTTGGGCGGCGCCTGCGCCGGGGTTAGGCTGGTGACGCCGTAGGCGATCTCCTCAGTGACTTTGCCCGACTTGAGGTGCGTGATCTTACGACGGATGCGGAAGACCTGCGCGGCGTGCGGAAACGCCAGATAGCCCTGCAGTGCCGTGCTGACCTGAATCGTGCGCTCCTCGATTCGTCCGGGCCCCTTGTTTGTCCGACGGACCGGAGGGGGAATAAAGAGCCGTCGCCCAAATCGGCAACCGCCTGCAGCAACCCCGGCTGGTTGCCTTTCACCGTGAAGACATAATCGGCACCCTTGTCCTCGACCACGAATCGCGCGTGCGCCACCTGCGCATGTAGGGCGTCGGCGGTGAGCACTTTTCTCCGGAGTCCCCCATGCCGGCGCGGCCGGCGCCACGAGGCATGAAAAGCTGACCGGGTGGCGAACGATGGCCGCCACTGGCGGCCGGCGAATGAGGTCGT
>JAJZMB010000057.1 GCA_021803205.1 Bacillota bacterium
GACGGTCCGGAACACCGGCTCAGAGGTCGGAGCGGCGGCCGCAAAGGGCGTGAACGGACGCGCAGGCCCGGTTCGCCGCTTCATGAGTCCCCACTCCGGCCCAGGCCTTGCCAGTGCGCAGGCCAGTGTTAGGCGTGGCTGCAGCGGCACCATCCTCTTCCTGCGCGAAACGTACCGCGGGTCCTGGCTCGCCCCGAGCGCCTTCGCACCCTCCGTGCCGGACCCGCCCAACTCCGGCTCATCCTCTGATGATCCGCGTCGGCCGCGAGCACGATCGGGCATGGAGCCGCCGATCGCCGGCACCCCGTGCTTTCGGCGCGCCTCCCGCCACTCCGCCAACGCCTCGGATACCCTCCCGCCCTGCGTTCCCAGGTCCGCCGCGCCACCGACTGGTCGGTCGGCGGCTGCCGTGGGCGGCCCGATCCAGGTCCCGAGCCCTGCCCAGACCACTCATGCTTCAGCGCCGCCAGCGCCCCCCCCCGCTTGACTCTCGAATGTGACATATATATTATGATGTCGTGTTTCATATGGAGGTGAGGGGATGCCGTCATCCACTCCAAGCCCTGTCCAGGCTCTCGCGTCGGCGAACGAGTCGATCGAGTTGCACGCCAAGTTCTTCCACGGGTTGTCGCACCCCGTCCGCCTGCGGATTGTGCTGCAGTTGTTGGAGGGCGAAAAGAAGGTCGGCGACCTGATGCGACTCCTCGGCCTCAAGCAGGCGCACGTCTCCAACCACCTCGCCTGCTTGAAATGGTGCGGCTTCGTGACAGCGCGCCAGGAGGGACGGCGCGTCTTCTACGCAGTCGCCGACGCACGGATTCGGGAGATCATCAGTCTTGGTCAGGCGGTCGTTGCGGACAACGCCGCGCACATCGCCGCCTGCACGCGAATGTAGGGAGTAATGTGCTTTGGACAAAGAGCAGCCCGCTTCGGAGCGCAAAGGCGGTGGGTTCTCCGGTTGGGGCCTGCTCCTGGCGATTCCGATGATGCTGCTCTGCTGCGGCGGGTCCCTGTTGGCGGCGCTCCTCGGGGCCGGTGCCCTGGGCGCCTTTTGGGCCAGAGACTACGGCTACCTTGGCCTTGCGGTGCTGCTGCTGGCCGCGGGTGCCGCAATGCTGTGGCGCCTGCGGCGGGGCCGGCACGCAGCGGGCTGCGTGCCCGGGGAACGCGCGGAGTTCCGCGCCCCGGGCAAAGGATCGGCGGGGATCCACAAGATGGCCGAGGGCAGAGTCGGCGTCGCGCCCTCCAGAGGACGTTGACCGGGATCCGCGCGAAGTTGCGCAGCGACCCGGGCGGCGCCTGCTGGCGCGGTGGGCAGGGGGCCGCATCAGGGAGTTGCCGCGGGACGGAGGTGATCCAGCGGATGCGGATCGCGGGCATGATCTGCGCGGGCGGCGAGAGCCGCGTCGGTCGCGTGCCGGAAGGGAGCGGGGCCACGGAGGTTGCGGCCATATGCCGCCGCGGGGCGGCACAGTTTGGGGGCCAGGCCGGTGTCGGTGCCGCGGTGCACGATACCGCCCGCTGTCCCCGTCGCGGGCGGGCGCGAGCGCTGCGGCTGAGCAGCAAGCTGCCCCCTCTGCCCCTATTCATCTGAAGGGTTGGTGAGCTGCCGATGGCCGCACGGATACGGATGCGGATCGAGGGTATGAGCTGCACTGATTGCGAGCACCACGTCACCCGTGCTCTGGTGGGCGCAGGCGCCACAGAGGTCTCCGCAAGCTTTCGGCGCGGCGAAGCGCAGCTGACGGTGCCTGAGGGCGTCGTGGTCGGGGCCCTGAGCGCGGCGGTGGAGGCGGCGGGCTACCAACCGCGGGCGATAGAGCCCGCAGGGGACCACGCCACCACTCCCAGCACCGTGCGCCCACGCGGCAGTCGTCCGGCGGGCGACGGCTACAGCCTCGCCATCGTCGGCTCGGGCGGCGCGGCGTTCTCTTGCGCCATCCGGGCGCGCGATGCCGGCGCCAGCGTGGTGATGATCGAGCGCGGGACCATCGGCGGCACCTGCGTCAACATCGGCTGCGTACCTTCCAAGACGCTGCTCCGCGCCGGCGAGATCCAGCACCTAGCCGGCCACCACCCCTTCGCGGGGCTGGCCACTGCGGCCGGTCCGGTGGGGATGAGCCGGCTCACCGCGCAGAAGGACGACCTGGTCGCGGAATTGCGGCAGCACAAGTACGAGGACCTGATCGACGATTACGGTTGGGATGTCGTACACGGCGAGGCGGCCTTCGCTGATGCCCGGTCGCTCGATGTCGACGGCCGGCGCATCCACGCCAGCGCCTTCCTGATCGCCACCGGCGCCCGGCCCGCCGTTCCGGACATCCCCGGCCTGGCCGACGCCGGGTACCTCACCAGCACCACGGCCCTGGACCTCGACCATGTGCCCGAGAGCGTGGCCGTGATCGGCTCCGGCTACATCGCCCTCGAGCTCGGTCAGCTGCTGCGGCGCCTGGGGGCCAAGGTCACCCTGATGCAGCGCAGTCCACACCTGCTCAAGACCTACGACCCGGAGATCGGCGACGCGATGCTGGAGGTGCTCGCCGACGAAGGGATCGATCTGCTTACCGGCGTGCGCTACCTCCGCGTCGAGGGGGGTGCGGGCGGCCGCCGCGTGCACCTCGAAGTAGATGGCAGGCAGCGCGTGGTGGAAGCCGCCGAGGTCCTTGTGGCGACGGGGCGGCAGCCGAACACCGAGGCGCTGCGCCTGGACCGCGCCGGGGTCAAGGTCGGCTCCCAAGGCCAGGTCCTGGTCGACGCGCAACTCCGCAGCAACGTGCCGCACATCCTGGCGGCCGGCGACGTGACGGCGGGTCCGCAATTCGTCTACGTCGCCGCGTACGAGGGCGGCGTGGCCGCGGATAACGCCCTGGGGGCGCACAAGCAGGTGGATTTGCGTGTCGTTCCTGCCGTTACTTTCACCTCGCCGGCCATCGCCACCGTCGGGCTGACCGAGGCCGGGGCGCGTGCGGCCGGGCACGACGTGAAGACCTCGGTGCTGCCGCTGACCGCGGTGCCGCGGGCCTTGGTGAACCGCGACACCCGGGGGGTGTTCAAACTGGTGGCAGATGCGGGCAGCGACCAGGTGCTCGGGGCACACGTCGTGGCGGAGAACGCCGGAGATGCCATCTACGCAGCCACGCTGGCGGTAAAGTTCCACCTGACCGTGGCTGACCTCACCGGGACCATGGCGCCGTACCTGACGATGGCCGAGGGGATCAAGCTCGCCGCCCAGACCTTCGGCCGCGACGTGAACAAGCTGTCGTGCTGCGCCGGATAGGTCGGAGGCGTCTCAAGACGGGCTGCGCGGCCCTGCCTCCTACCGGTCCTTGGGGGATGCGCGGGGGGGGGGGGGGCAATGTCGTCAGCGCCGCCGTCTGCGGGACCGGGGCCCACGGACAACCAGTCCCGCGCCCTGTGGGCCGGTTGGAGCCGCGTGGCGACGGAGGCGGTATGGTCCCGCTGGGTTCCGGTACTGTTCGTCCCCGTCGTTGTCGGCGCGGCCCACCTGGTGGCCGCTTCCTCGTTCGCTCTGCGCTTTCTGCTCGTCCCGCCGTTGGCGGTGCTGGCTGAGCGAGGGGCAAGCGAGCCCCACGCTCCTTCGTCCGGCCTGCCCTCCATGGTGGTGGGACCGGCCGTCGGGGCCGTACTCGGCACGGCGACCTCGATCTGGATCGGACCAGGTGCCGGAGCCTTTGTCCTGCTGACCCTGGTGATGATGCTCCTGCTGCGCCTGATGCGCTGGCAGTTGCCGCCGGCGTTGGCCATTGCGTTGTTGGCCCTCGTGCTGCAACTGCACACGTTCTGGTACCCGCTTGACGTGCTTGCCGCAACGGCCGCCCTTTGGCTGTGCGTCCGCGGGCTCCTCCGCCTCCGGCAATGGCTCCGCTGGTCCGCCGCCGGTCGCCCGACGCGGTGACGCCGCCAGCGCGCCCAGCGCCTCGGCTGGTCCGGGGCGGGACGGGTTGCGACCGGAGCTCCCCCTGACTATACTGGATGTGGAAACACTATGGTATATAGTGATAGTGATGGTGTCGCGGAACCAGGCGGCCCGGGTCGGTGGATGCGTGATCGTCGCCGGGCTCGCGAAGGCGTGCCTTGGTTGCCGGGAGGAGTATTTGCATCCCATTCCGGAGGGCGGACCCCGACCGTGCCCCCTCCTGATGGCGGTCCGTGGCCGGCGGTGCTCGATCAGGCCAGCGCCTCACGCGCTTGCGCCGCGTCACCAGCTTGGATGCGACCTATTCCGGTCACATGCATGGCGTGATCGCCCACCGGGCGCAGGCGCCGCTGGCGGCGGCGGCTTGGGCCTCCCGACTCCGACTACGGCTGTAGCAGGCGGCGAGTGCGCGACGGCGCGTTGCGGCTGCATGCCCGGTCGGCAATCCTGGGGGTAGGGGGGGAGTCTATGTGGAGAAGCGGGAGTCCGGATTCCTCACTCGCCCGCTGACGCTGCGTGCGGTTCGGGACAGTGGCCTTTGCTGCTGACCGACCAGCTGGCTGCTCGGGTTGGCAGCCCTCATCATTTACAACGTGGCTTACGCGCTTCTCTGGGTGCCACGGCGCCTGTCCGGCAAGACAGGGGCCCGGTGAGGCGGGACAAACGGCCGCGGGGATCGACGCCATACGGGCCAATGGCGGAGCATCCCACGCCCTGAGTTCGATCGCACCCACGCCGGGTGCCGCCGGTACCCCGATGTCGCTCTCGGGCAGCGGCGTCCGAATCGCGGTGGGCTTAGTACTGTTGTCAGGGTCGGTGCAGATTCGGCATCAACAGAGCGGAACGAAGGCCGGAGGAGAGAGGGAGGTCCCTCTTTGGGCTAACGCTCGATA
>JAJZMB010000018.1 GCA_021803205.1 Bacillota bacterium
TGAGCCCGGCGGACCGGGGGCGGGACGAACGCTGCCGACACGGTCGGAAGGACGGGGCGGGCCCAGGGCGGGACTCATGGTGACGGGCGCGGAGCCACCCCGCCCACCAAGCGAGAGCGGCACCGAGCGACATGCGCACAATCTTGGTGATCTCCGAGGCATCCGGCAGCGACGGCGCTCTCGCCGATTATGCTGCCCGCCACCGGCCTGTGTCGGCCCCACGCGCGGGAGGCCCGCCGGCCAGGACCGGTATAAAGAAGCGACCGGGGCCTGAGGGAGCCGCGAACGCGGACTTTCACGTCCCCCTCAGGCCCTCCCGGCCAGGAGCCGAGCGAGGATCGCGGCGGCGGCCTCCACGTCCACCGGATGGCAGACCTCGGCCGCGGTGTGCAGATGGCGAACCGGGATGCCCAGCGCCCCAGCCGGCACACCCGCTGCGGCCATGAGGGCCGGCCCGGCTGCGGATTGCCCGGGATCACCCACCGCGACCTGGAGTGGGATGCCCGCGGCCCCGGCCGCCGCCGCGAGGGCGTCGACCGCCGAGGCGGAGGCGATGAGACCCCGGTCCTGCACCACCAACGCCGGTCCGGCGCCCAGGCGCACATCCGCGCGCCCTTCCTTGGAGGTGCCGGCGGCGACGACGGCCCCCATGGATACGATGAGGTCGGCGGGCACCCGGGCCACCGCCGGACGCACGCCGCGGTGACCGACGGCGGACTGCGCCAGGAAGGCGACCGTCGTCTCGGGTCCACCCGACCCGGCTTGCCGCAAGGCCAGCACGGCCGCGGCGCAGGCGGCACGGCTGCCCAACGCCTTTCCACACACCTGCCCGCCGGGCAAGCCCACGGCACGCACATCGAACACTGCGACATCGCCGACCCGCACGACGCCATCCGCCTCCTCTCGGGAACTCAGGCCGAAGTCGAGATGGAGCCGCTCGAAGGCCAGACGGGTTGGCTCCTCTTCCGAGCGTCGCATTCCCACAGCCGCGGTCACACCGGACCCGAAGCGGACGCGCCCCCCGGCCACCGCCCGAGCCGCCAGCGGCCCGAGCGCCGCCACGGCGGCCCGACCACGCGCATCGATGTGGGTCACCACGATGCCCGGCTCGTCCATCGGCACCAGCACCAGGAGGCGTCGGCCGCCGGCTGCGCCTGCCCGACGGAGGAAGAGCGATCCCAGTGCATCCTCCCAAATCCCTGCGGCAAGGGGGGACAGCCACTCGCGCAGGCGAACCCGCACCGGCCCCTCCTGCCCGGACGGGCCAATCAGGTCGCTCAGGGCACACAGCAACTCTGCGGCGGGGATCACGCGCGGTCCATCTCCTTCCAGGGCGAGCGGAACAGCCAAGCCCGGAGCAGCCGGGCCTCGGCCTCAAGGTCGGCGGGATCCATCACGCCGCAGGGCGCATGCAGGTAGCGGCAGGGCAGGGAGAGGACGGCAACGTCGGCGGCCTCGCCCTGGAAATGGGCGCCGTCCGTGCCACCCGCTGCGGCCTGCTTCCACTGAAAGGGGATCCCTTCGTCCCGGGCGGTGCGGGCGAGCGTTTCCGTCCATGACCGACCCGCGATCATGCCGGCATCCAGCGCCGTGAGGGCCGGTCCGGCACCCAGGCTCGTCACCCGCCGCCGGCCGACCACCCCGGGCAGGTCGGCGGCTGTCGTCGTCTCCAGGATCACGGCGGCGTCCGCCCCCAGGACCTCCGCGACGGCGGCTGCGCCACGGGTCCCGATCTCCTCCTGCACCGTAAAGGCGACGGCCAGCGGGAAGGTGGGACGCGGCAGCCCCTCCAGGGCCGCGACAATGGCAGCGACGCCGGCCCGGTCGTCGAGGGCCTTGGCTCGGAACAGGCGGCCCAGAGACCCGACGGGCGACGCAAACACGGCGCGGTCCCCCGGGGACACCGCCCGCTCCGCCTGCTCCCTGTCGCTGGCCCCGATGTCAATACGCAGGTCGTCCGGATCCGAGGCCTGCTCGCGCCGCTGCCGCGGCGTCAGGTGGACCGGCGGAAGTGCCACGGTTCCCGGAATGCCGCTGCGGCCGACGCGCAACGCGCAACCCGGGAGGATCCGGGCATCGATGCCGCCCACGCTTTCGAAGCGCAGCAGTCCGTCTCCATCGATGCCGGTGACGATGAGGCCGACCTCATCGAGATGAGCGGCGAGCACCACACGCGGACCCGTCCCGGAACGCCAGCACCAAGTCAGCACCAGCGAACCGAGCGGGTCGATCCACGCCTGTTCCGCCAGGGGCCGCAGCCGCTCCCAGACCCGCTGCCGCACCAGGGCCTCGTCCCCCGAAACCCCAGGCAGCGCGCAGAGGCCGGCGAGCCAATCCATATCGGGTCGCGGTGTCACACCCCGGCCTCCCCGCCTGTCAGACGCGTCACCAGACCGCTCGCCCAACCCGCATCCATCGCGGCAACGGCCGCGCCAAGCAACGCCCCGGTGTGGGCCACATCCGCGTAATCCACCGTTTCGCCGGGGGTATGCATCGAGCGCAGCGGGATGGAGAGCAGCCCCACGGCCACTCCCCCTGCCGCCACCTGCAGAGCCCACGCGTCAGTGGAGGAGTTGCCGGCAACCACCTCGCGCTGGAGAGGGATGGCGAGCCGGCCGGCCGATGCCTGAAGCAGCGTGTCCACCGCCGGGTGCAGTGCCGGCCCGACCGCCAGGACCGGTCCTGCGCCCATCGACGCCGTGAGATGCGCCGGCGCGCCCGGCTGGGCGGCAAAACCAACGTCGACCACCACCGCGGCCACAGGGCGGAGCCGGCGTCCCACGGGACCGATGCCGCGCAGACCCACTTCTTCCTGGACGTTGGCTACGGCGTACAGGTCGCAGGGCAGTTCCCGGCCATGCAGGGCCAGGAGCGTCTCGTGCAGGGCGACCAGGCCGGCACGGTTGTCGAGTCCCGCCGCGCACCACCGTCCGCCCAGGAGTTCTGTGGGCCCCCCGGCCAAACGGCCGCGATCCCCTGGACGGACGGCCCAGGCCAGTTCGTCGTCCGGGAGTCCGGTATCCAGGGTCAGCTCGTCCACGGGCGGAATCCGCCGCCGTCCCTCCGCCGTGGTGAGGTGCGGCGGAACGGTGGCCACCACCGCGGGCACGGCGCGCCGGCCGGAAATGACGACCTCGCGGGAAAGGATGCTGCGCGGATCAAGACCGCCGACCGGGGCGAAGCGCAGGAACCCCCCCGGCAGGATGCGTGTAACGACCAGCCCAATCACGTCGACATGGGCGGCGAGGACCACGGTCGGGGCCGGACGGGCACCACGGGCCCGCCGGCAGGCCCAGAGGTTGCCCAGGGCGTCTCCGCCGATCTCGTCCGACAAGTCCGCCCACGCGCCGCGGAGCAGATCCGTCGCGACCGCCTCTCCGCCGGCCGGACCACCCGCACTGAGGAGTTCCCGAAGCAGGGTCCTTCCGTCGAGCGCCAGACGGCACTCCCCCCGATGATCGGTGTCTCCGCGGGATTCGGACCGGCCCGCGCGGCTCCTCCCTGCAGGGCAGTCCCGCGGCCACTGCAAGAGCCTTCTCTTGCCGGGACGCGCGTTTCATAACCTCGGGCAGACAGCGGTCGCGGCCGGCATGGATGTGGCCGGCCGGATGCTCCGCGCATGCTGCAACGGAGTCCGCAGCCGCGGGACGCCCCCTGGCCGGAGCCCCCCTCAGGGGCCGGGGAGCTGCCGGGCAGGGGCAGGGCACAATCGTCACGGCCGCGGAGGCGCGTCACCGCCCCGAGTTCCCGCGGGTGAAGACGCGCAGAATCCGCCCCAGCGGTGCCGGTAGGCGAACGACCCGGATCATGAGCACGGCGCAGACCTCCTCAATACCGGGACGCCCCCGGGTGCGGCGGCGCGGGCCCCGGCGGTCTGGGGCAGACCCCGCCGCTGCGGGGCATGGCAGATTATGCGCACCGTTGCCGGACCGCCACGGGACCCTGTCCAGGTGGGCCGCAACGAAGCCAGGGACCGGGACGCCGCCATGCGGCCAGTCGCGCGGTGCTGGGAGAGGCAGGTCCGCGGCAACCGACGCGCAGCGGGCACGTCGCCCCGGGCCGCAGCGTCGACCGAACCGCGCTCACCCCGGTGGGAACTGCACCGTGGTGGATGAACAGCGACGATTCGTCGACACGAACGCGATCGTTTAGGCCCATGACAGGTCCGCCGGCTCTAAGCACGGGGCTGCGGCGCGCATCCTCTGGGACCTCTGGAACGATGCCAGGGGATGCTTGAGTGTTCAGGTCTTGCAGGAGCTTTTCACAGTCGCCTCACGTATGTTATCTGGATGGTACGGCCGAGACCGACCTGCGCCTGATCGTGGAAAGCCTCGCCGCCTGGCCGGTCCACTCTCCCTCGGGGCGGGATGTGCTCGAAGCGATCCACCTGCAGCGACGGCGGCAGATCCCCTTGTGGGACGCGATGATGGTTCAGAGTGCCCGGCAAATGCATTGCTCCGTCATCTTGTCCGAAGACCTGCAACCTGGATCGACCTACGATGGTGTTGCGGTGGTCAAGTCCTGCACGGGCATGCGCCCGGGCCGGCCGGGCCATGGCCACCACAGACAGACCCGCCCACCGCCGGGACTCCCACGGCACCACCGGAGCCCGAGGGTAGGGGGAGGGCATGACGCCCTCCCCCTACCCTCCTACCACGCATAAGCCTCCGGCGCCGGCTTTCCCGGCCCCGGGAAGATTTCGTGGAGCTGGCCCATCACCTCGGGCGACAGTCGGATCTCCAGGGCGCGGAGCGACCCGTCGAGCTGCTCCACCGTGCGCGGACCGATGATCGGCGCCGTCACGACC
>JAJZMB010000066.1 GCA_021803205.1 Bacillota bacterium
ACACCGCTCGTGCCTCGCACGGGCAGTGGTCGAGTCCTCCACGGCTGACCATGTGGATCGCGTTCGGCCGGTGCTTGGTGTCCAGCAGGAGAGCGAGCATGGTCTCCTGCGGCTCGCGCCGTAGTAAGGGCTCGACAACCAGAGCGACGTCCTGTGGATCACGGATGGTCCCCGCTCGGTATTCCCCAACCCGGCCCTCTCGGACCAACGCAACCCGCACCCACCGGGGGTAGATACTCGCTATGCGTTCCCCTGCCTCCGCCACCGTCCGCACGTCCCCCACCAAGGCCATTTTTTGGAAGGCGGCCTTGACGGGGCTCACAGAGGGGGCGCGCAGCGCCACCCGCCGGGCGGGCCGGTGCAGGGCGGAGTCGGGAGCCCGTCCGGCGCGCCAACCTGGGGGTGGCCCGGCGGGGCGCAGGTTGGCCGGCGACGGCGAGGCGAGCGATGGCGGGACCGGCACGGGACCGGCACCCGTGCACCGGACCGCAGGCGGCGCAGCCGCCGGCTGGCGGGTACGATGAGAGCACCAAGGCCGCCGAACAAGGGAATCCCGAGCGGGCCGAGGATGCCCGCCGCAGGCGATGGAGGGCCGCGCCTCCGAGTCACGGGGGTTCCGGGGGCGTCCCCCGGCCGCCGGCCGCCATGGGGGTGGAGGGGGTCTGGGGCCGAAGGGGATACATCCCCTGGCGCCCCGGTGCGGGGAGTGGATCGTCTTTGGCGGGCCTCTGTGGCGGGTGGTGGGTCTTGCCGCTTGGTCCGCCACCAACAACCCGTGGCGGCGCTGATCCTGGCGGCGGGCGCGCTCAGGATCCGCGGCGCTCTCGCGGGACTGCGGCGGGCGCGCGCGGAGGCGGGACGTGACCGCGACGTGCAGCAGTTCTGCGCAGTACTGGCCGACGCCCAACGCGTCGAACCCACCCTGGTCCGCGTATTGCCGACGGCGGCCTCTTCGGCGGCATCCTTGGCCTTCCGGGTTCGTGCGCGTGACTCTGGCAGCCCACCAGCCGGGCCTGCCCCTGCGGCAGGCCCGGCGCGACGGCGCACGGCTCAGCGAGCGCCGGGACCTGGCGCTCGTGGCCCGGATGGCCGGCGCAGCGGCGGACCCCGGTAGCGGCCGTCCGGAGACGCTCTCCCGTCTGGCGGAGGCCCTGTGGAGGCGGCTGGCGCTGTATCTGACCCGGAGGGCGGAACTCGCCAGCCACGGCCTCGTGGTCATCGTCATGCTCCTGGTGCCGGTGACTGCGTACCTGGTGGAGCCGGGTCTACCCGGAGCCCGCACGTCCCTGCTGCACACGGAGGCGGTGCGCGTGGCGGTGGCGTTTGCCGCCGTGTGTGAGGTGGGAGCCTGGCTGATGCTGCGGCGACTGGGGTCGCTTGACGGCGACGACTTATACGTGTAAGTTGATGGTGCTCTGGGTGGGGAGGCAACCGATGTGGCTGAGGTGCCGCGCATTTCGGAATCCGAGTGGATCGTCATGGAGGTCCTGTGGTCCAAGGGGGCGCTCTCTGCAGCCGACGTCGTCGACGCCCTGTCAGAGTCACAGACCTGGGGGCCCAAGACGGTCAAGACCTTCCTATTCCGCTTGGTCCACAAAGGTGTCCTCCAACCCATCGGTCCGCGGTTAGACAGGCGATATCTCCCCGTCTTCGCGCGTGAGCAGTGCCTGCAGGCAGAAAATCAGTCCTTTCTCGATCGGCTGTATGGCGGCTCTGCGAAACCGATGCTGGCGACCTTCCTCCGTAATGAACGCCTCAGTGCTGAGGACATCGCGGAACTGAAGGCTCTGCTCGACAGGAGGTAGTCGTCCGTGCTCCACGTGCTGTGGGCGATGCTGCGGTGGGCGGCTGCCTCTTCGCTGCGGGCAACCGTGCTGGCCGTACTCGTGTTCCTGGTCTCCCTGGTCGGACGGCGCTGGCTGCGCCCAGGGTGGACCTATGCGCTATGGCTGCTGGTCTTTCTGCAACTGGCCCTGCCTCGCGTTCCCGCCATTCCGCTGAATATGTATAGCCTTTTACCGTCATCGGCCAGCGTGGGCGCGCTGGCCCCCATTGAGCAGGCCGTCGTCGGTCCAGGGTTGCACGCAACCCCCTTGGTCGCCTCTGGGACTCACACCAGCTCGTCAGCGCCCGTCGGTCCACGCACGGGAGCAGGCGTATCGTCGCCGACCACTCCCTCAACGACCGGCGCCACCACGAAGACGGCGCCAACTTCCCCTCTGCCCGGATGGCAACTCGCGCTGGTCTCCCTGTGGCTAGCCGGGATCGTGTTCTTCATGGGCAAGGTGGCCGTTGGGGAACGCCGGTTGCGCCGCAAGCTGCGGCTGGCCCAACCGGTGACGGACCCGCGCGTTCTCTCTTTATGGAACGAATGCGTCGAGGCATCCGGACAAAAGCGGCGTCCCGGTCTGGCGGAGACGGACAGCATCGTGAGCCCAGCGTTGTTGGGCGTGATCCGACCCCGAGTGCTGCTACCCATCGGAATGACGGCCCAACTTGCGGACCAGGAACTCCGCCATGTCTTCACCCACGAACTCGTCCATCACAGGCGCTTGGACATCGCAGTGAGCTGGGCGGCTACTGCATTAGAACTCCTTCACTGGTTCAACCCGTTGGTGTGGTGGGGTTTCGGCCAGATGACCGACGCACAGGAATTGGCATGCGACGCCGTTACGGTGGGACGCATCGCACGGCGGACGGCAACCGAGTACGGCCAGACCATCATCCACTTGCTGGAACTGACAAGGGGGCAAGACCCGAGGGTGCCAAGCGCGGCGGGGATCACACGAAAGGGATCTCTCAACCGGAGGAGGATCCATCTGATCAAAATGTTACGGACGCCACAAGGAGCTATGGCCAAGGTAGCGGCTGTCGCCTGTGCGCTGACCGTGGCACTGGCAGCCGGATGTGGCAGCCTAACGGGACCCAGAGCTGACCCCGGGCCGGCACCCGCCACTAGTGCAGTTCTTTCGCAGCTCTGGGCGGTGGCGGATAGGTCGTCGTCCACTTCCGCCCCGGGCATTCCAACGATTGCAGGCAAGATGGTGATCGTCTCGGGTCCCGGTCCTATCCTTGCTGCCTACGCGCTGCAAGATGGCAAGCGCGTTTGGCAGCGCGCTCTGCCGGGAGATGCTGCGGTATCTCCTGGCGCACCCTTGGTGGTCGGCAACGATGTGTTGTTGGTAGATGGCACAACACTCCTGGCCTTTGACGCCCCCTCCGGGTCACTTCTGTGGCAGAAGGATATCGTTGGACTGCACCTTGCCGGCGCCACTCTTCAGGCGGTCGGCGGGGGCGTCCTTGTCCCGGCGGATGGCCTGCCGCTGTACAATGCGTCAACCGGTCAGCTCATACGCGATGTGGCCTCCGGGGTACACATCGCAGGAGCAAACAACAGCCAAGTCGCCGTTCAAGGCAACACGGTCATGGTGGTCGATAGCACGGGCGACATCACCGCTTACGACCTGGCCGGCCGCACGGTCTGGCACTCCGCGCCGCCTGCGGCAACGGGCCCCCAAGGTCAGCCGGCGGCGGTTGCCTACAGAGGGATTGACGCGGCCGGTAACGGGGTCGCCGTCGCGATGGAGGGTGTCGTGTGGCAGTGCACTTCCTCCAATCCAGGGGCATGCACCGACAACGGGACACTGAACGCCGTCGGACTGGACCTGTCGTCGGGCGCAGTGCGATGGGTCCAGCCCCAAGGAACGACTCAGCCCCTCGCGGTCGGGTCGGCTTCTGCACTCGCCGTGGAGGACTCGGGGCTTGAATTGTCCTTGACGGACGGAAAGTCGGCGTGGGCCCTCCCAGGTTCGGGCGGCGCGTATTATTCATAGCGTTCGATCCTCTCCATGGACATCTTCTCGCGGTTTCTGCGTCCGGCCGCACACTGGCCACGGCCACACTACCTTCGAATCAGGGCCTGGACCAGGTCTCCCATCTGGCGGTGGGAGGTGGCTACGTGGCGGTGGTAACCGGAGCACAGGAACTTGACGTCTTCACCCTGAAGACGTAGGTGGTTGTACTGAGTGTCGAGGGTGCCCGCCGGGAGAGAAACCGGCGGGCATCCGTGTGCTTGCAGCAACGCCAACGCTGGCGGGCAAGGTTCTAAAGCCCGAATCCGGCAACCGCAGCAGAGCCGCAGACAAACCCGCCAGCGCCGAGCCCACTGTGGGCCTTCCTACCCAAAAGCCCTAGAACCAAGCGCGGCCTAGCCATGGGTAGCCGATCTCGGCCAGTCAGGCGGTACCGCAGGGACGGAGAAAGGCGACAAAGGTGGCCATCCAGCGGGCCGGGACATCGGCCGCGGCCACGCGCCGGCACCGACGCAGGTAGGCGGGTTCGATCTCGGCCCCGCAGACCGATAGCGGGTTGCCGGCCAGGCTGGCCGCCCGGATGCTGAGTTTCCGAGCCTCGCCCGACGCTTGCCACTCGCTGTAGACCATCAGGAAGTCCCCGCCAGGCTCCCGGTAATACCGCGGATCCAACAGCACTTCTCGTGTCGTGGGCACCATCGCCGCCACCACCGCAACCGCCTCCCTCAACCTCAGCGCCGCTTTTTGTGCGGCCCTGACGGCCAGAACGAGGCGACAAGGAGGCGCGCACCAAGGGCGCCACAGGCGGGCGAGCATCAGCGGACGAGCGTAGCGACGGAGCATCAGGCGCAGCCACACCCTTGGGGCGGATAAGCCGACGAGGAGTAGAG
>JAJZMB010000108.1 GCA_021803205.1 Bacillota bacterium
GCGCGCTGTTCACCGCTCCGGCCAGTGGGACCGCTTCTGGCAGCGCCTGCCCCACATGCGCCGACCACTCGCCCGGCACCTGGTCAACCCGGCCGCCTGACCTCGACCACAATTGTGGGGTGCACCCGGGGGGGAGGGGGCCGATTGACTCACGTTGTGACGCATGCTATATTACTTTTCCGCGGGTCTTTCAGCGCTGAAAGGTGGATTGGTCGTGGCCGCGAGTGCGAACCGTGTGCTGGTAACGCTCGCTTGCTCGGATTGCAAACGGCGAAACTACCACACCCAGAAGAATAAGAAGAATACCACGGCCAGGCTGGAACTGCGTAAATACTGCCGTTGGTGCCGCGGCCATACGGTCCACCGTGAAGCGCGTTAGGCTTTGGCTCCCAAGTTTCGGCTGGGCATGCAGGCCCGTAGCTCCAACTGGTAGAGCGGCGGACTCCAAATCCGTTGGTTGGGGGTTCGAATCCCTCCGGGCCTGCCAAAACAATCTCTAGCGGCGGTTCACGTCCGGCGGTCCGAGGTGCATGCGGAGCCCGGGACAGGATGGATGTTGCGGCTGTGGGCGAATCGACGCCCGGTCGGCCGTGGGCTGGATCGATCCGCGGTCGTGCGGCGCGCATCGCGTCCCGGTACAGGGCGGGTATTATTCGCGAGCCGGCAGACCGTCGGCGGAGTGGGGATTGGCTGCTTGCTCGAAGGGGTCGCCCGGTACGTTCGCGAGGTGCGCAGCGAAGGCCGTAAGGTGATCTGGCCAACGTCCCGGCAGACCGTGATTTTCACGGTCGTCGTCATTGTGGCCGTTGCCGTGGTGGCCGCTCTCATTTACGGGTTCGACCAACTCCTGAGCTTTCTGTTTCAGGCGCTAGTGGGTATTGCCTGAATTCGTGGTGGGCAAGGGAGCGAAGCGGGTGGCAACAGATGTGGCGGCCGTTCCGCCGGATGCGGTGCAGTCGGCTGAGGCGCAGCAATCTGTCGAAACCGCTCCACCCGACGGGGCACAACAACATGGCGCGGCGCAGGAGACGGATGTGCTTCCTCCGGTGCAGGCCCTGATCTCGGATGATCCCAATCGCCGGTGGTATGTCATCCATACATACTCCGGTTATGAGAACAAAGTGAAGACGAATCTGGAGAAGCGCGTGACCTCCATGTCGATGGGCAATCAGATATTTCGAATCCTGGTTCCGGAAGAGGAGCAGATCGAACTCACCAAGGAAGGCAAGCGCAAGACCGTTAAGCACAAGATCTTTCCCGGCTATGTTCTTGTGGAGATGGAGCTCAGCGACGACTCCTGGTACGTGGTGCGCAACACGCCGGGCGTGACGGGCTTCGTCTCCTCCGGCAACAGGCCCACACCGCTCATGGTGGAGGAGGTCCTGACCATTCTCGAACAGATGGGAATGGGCCAGGACAAGCCCCGCCCGAAGCTCGACGTCGAGATCGGGCAGAACATCCGCGTACGCAGCGGCGCTTTCGACGGGTTCATTGGTGTGATCGATGAGATCGACGAGGCGCGCGGCAAACTGCGTGTGCTCGTGTCGATGTTCGGCCGAGAGACGCCACTGGAACTGGATCTGGACCAGGTCGAAAAACTCTAGGCGTGTTGGGCCTGCCGCCGACGCGCGCCTGGGGGGCCGCAAGGCGTTACCGGTCCGACGGTTCCCAGTGCGCCGATGATGATTGCGCAAACACCCGTGCGGAATCGCAGGGCTCCCGGATGGGGAATCCGGTCGGAGACGGGGCGGAGGGCAAACGATGGCGAAAAAGGTGCAGGCGATGGTCAAGCTCCAGATTCCGGCCGGCAAGGCGACTCCGGCGCCGCCGGTGGGTACCGCCCTCGGCCCGCAGGGGGTCAACATCATGGCCTTCACCAAGGAGTTTAACGAGCGGACCAAGGAGCAGGTCGGACTGATCATCCCCGTGGTGATCACCGTATTTGCGGACCGTTCGTTCACGTTTGTCCTCAAGACCCCTCCGGCCGCGGTGCTGCTCAAGAAGGCGGCAGGGCTGGAGAGCGGTAGCGCCACGCCCAACACCAAGAAGGTGGGCCAGGTGACGCGGGCGCAGGTGCGTGACATCGCGCAGCATAAGCTCCCGGACCTCAACGCGACGGATCTGGCCTCTGCCGAGCGCATGATCGAGGGCACGGCGCGCAGCATGGGGCTGGAGGTTGTGGAATCGAAGTAGCGCCTTGCGCGCGGCCGGAGTCTGGAGGGCAGTCCAATTGAGGAAGCACGGCAAACGCTATCGCGCGGCCGCCAAGCAGGTGGAAGACCGCAGCTACGAGCCGGCAGAGGCCCTTGCGCTGATCAAGCGCCTCGCACAAGCCAAGTTCGATGAAACGGTGGAGATCGCGTTTCGTCTTGGCGTCGACCCGCGCCATACGGACGAGATGGTGCGGGGTGCGGTCGCCCTGCCGCACGGATTGGGCAAGGCGGTTCGGATCATCGTCTTTGCCCGGGGTGATCGGGCACGCGAGGCGGAGCAGGCGGGGGCCGACGTGGTCGGTGGCGAGGAACTGGTGCAGAAGGTGCAGGCGGGTTGGCTCGACTTCGATGTCGCGGTGGCAACGCCGGACCTGATGGGTTCGGTCGGCCGGCTCGGTCGTCTCCTGGGTCCGCGCGGCCTGATGCCCAATCCCAAGTCGGGCACGGTGACCTTCGATGTCGCTGCCGCCGTCGCCGAGATCAAGGCAGGCAAGGTTGAATATCGCACGGAACGCGCCGGTGTCGTGCATGCCCCGATCGGGCGCGTCTCGTTTGAGGTACAGGCGTTGGCGGAGAACTTCGAAGCGCTGCTGGAGGCGCTCCACAGGAGCAAGCCGGCGGCCGCGAAGGGCACGTATGTACGGTCCATCATCGCCTCCAGCACCATGGGGCCGGGTGTGCGGATCAACCCGGCAATTGCGGTGGCAGCGGGAGCTTGAGTTGCGCCCCACCCGTTGGGTGGGCGGCATTTGACCATTGACGTAGCCTGAGTTACAGTGGGACAATACTAGTTTAGTTATAGCGCGACGCCACCGCAGACAGCAGGTCCCTTGTGGGACAAGGCGCTCCGCGCCGCCTGCCGAGGTCGGCACCCTGAGTAACCGCTCGGAGCATGGGTTCCGTGCCGGGGGACTTATGTGGGGATGCCCGAGCCTCCGCTGTGGAGTGGAGGCCCGGGCGTTTGTTGTTTTGGCGAGTGGCGGCCGGCGCCGGAGGGGGGAACGGGTTGGCCAGAGGCAAGGTGGGACTCGAGCACCGGAGACTCAAGGAGCAGACCGTGGTCCAGGTGGCCGAACGATTGCGCAGCGCGCCCGCATCGGTGATTGTGGACTACCGTGGTCTGACGGTGGCAGAGGATGGGGAGTTGCGGCGTCGGTTGCGGTCGGTCGGGGTCGAGTATCGGGTTGTGAAGAATTCCCTGGCGACGCTCGCCACTGCGCAACTTGGGCTGTCCGAACTGGACGGCGTGCTGCGTGGACCCACGGCCGTCGCCTTCAGCGCCGAGGATCCGGTGGCTCCTGCGCGTGAACTCTCCGCCTTCGCCAAGGACCACCAGAAGCTGCAGGTCAAGGGCGGTGTCCTGGAAGGCAGAGTGATCGGCGCGGAGGATGTCCGCGTGCTGGCTGAGCTTCCGTCCCGCGGCGAACTGCTGGCCCGAGTGGCCGCGGCGTTGAACGCGCCGATGGTTGCTACAGCCACGGTCCTCGGTGCTCCGCTGCGGGCCTTCGCCACAGTGGCCGAGCGACTCGGGCAGGCGCGGGGTGAGGCATCCGCGCCGGCGTGAACGCCGCGCAACGGCCGGGACAGGCCCGCGTTACCGCGTGTGCCGCGCGGCGCGGCAGGGGCTAGGAATGAAGGAGGTATCCGGTTGTCGAAGGTGGAGCAGGTTCTCGAAGTCGTCGAAGGTATGACCGTTCTTGAACTGGCCGAACTTGTGAAGAAGTTCGAGGAGAAGTTCGGTGTGTCCGCGGCGGTGGCCATGGCTCCGGCGGCGGCTCCCGCTCCGGCGGCCGCGGCTCCCGTGGAGGAACAAACCGAGTTTGACGTCATTCTGGAGGCGGCCCCCGCCGACAAGAAGATCCAGGTGATCAAGGTGGTCCGCCAAGTCACCTCGCTCGGCCTCAAGGAGGCCAAGGATCTGGTCGACGGGGCTCCAAAGGCGGTCAAGGAGAAGGTCGGTAAGGATGAAGCCAACACCGTCAAACAGCAGTTGGAGGAGGTCGGCGCGACCGTCAGTGTCAAGTAGGGCGCACCGGTCGGGGCGCGGTACCGCGTTCATCCTCCGTGCTTCGGGGAATTGAAGGGCGGCTGCAGCAGCGGCCGAGGTCGCTGCTGCAGCCGCCCGCCTTGGCTCCGTCCAGGCGCCTGGGGCCCCATTGCATCCTTAGCTCCCGGTATTCGGCCTCCAGGTGTTGGGTCTTCGGGCCCGCTCGGGAAACCGATGTATTGCAGTGCCGTCCAAGCATCGAAGACAGTCAGCCCCGGGGGAACCCACGGTGCCGTCCAGAGGTCGGCCCGCGTGATGTGCCAACGGAGGCAGGGGGTGTCATATGTACGCCGTCGTGGAAGTCGGCGGTAAGCAGATCCGCGTGCGGGAGGGCGACGTCGTCGAGGTGGAGAAGCTCGGTGCCGCACCGGGCGATGAGGTCGCCTTCGACCAAGTTCTGTGCCTGGCGGGCGATGGGCGATTCTTCCCCGGCAACCCGACTGTGGATGGGGCGCAGGTCATCGGGCGGGTGGAGCAGCAGGGCCGTGGTCGGAAGATTATCGTCTTTCGGTACAAGGCCAAGGTGAATTATCGGCGCAAGACGGGCCACCGGCAGGCCTTCACGCGGGTGCGGATCACAGAGATCCGCCGGGCCGGGCATGTGGAGGATGTCTCCGATGCGGATGCGGCGGCCGATGTGAGTGCAGCGCCCGAGGCGTGACCACCGGAAGGTTGGGCGGGCGGCAGGGCCGGCGGATCCCGTGCCGTGAGCAGGAGGAGTGCACGTGCTTTCTGTGCGCGTGCAACGCGGTGAGGACGGATGCATCTGCGGCTTTGTGGTTCGTGGCCACGCCGGTTTCGCTGTGCGCGGGCAGGATATTGTGTGTGCTGCGGTCTCGGCCCTGACGCAGACCGCAGTGCTGGCCCTGCAGCAGCGGTTGGGCGTCGGGGCCGCGGTAACCATGGGTGCCGGCTCACTCACCTGCCGAATCCCGGCGTCTATGGATGAGATGCTGGCCGTGCGGGTGCAGGATACGCTGGAAACCATGTGTCTCGGGTTGCGCGAGATCGAGGCCATCTACCCGACGCGTGTTACACTGGCAGATCCGGCAGGGGGGATCCGCCGGCGTGACATAGACGATGGTGCGCCGTGAACGGTGACCCTGGCATCGGATCCGCCGTGGGGAGGGGATGCGGATGACGGCCGGCAGATGGATATTTGATCTACAGCGTTTCGCGCATAAGAAGGGCGGTGGCAGTTCTCGTAACGGCCGCGACAGCCAGCCGAAGCGGCTCGGAATCAAGCGCTTCGAGGGCGAAACCGTGACGGCGGGCAGCGTGCTGGTGCGCCAACGCGGAACCCCCGTGCGGCCGGGCCCGGGCGTGGGGCGTGGCTCGGATGACACCCTGTTCGCGTTGGTCGACGGCGTGGTGGAGTTCGTGACCCGGGCGGGCGGACGCAAAGAGGTGCGTGTGTTTCCGGTGTCCGCGGAAGCCGCTGCCGGCGGGGGCCGGTAGCGCCAACGTCCCGGGAGGAGAGACTATAGCGGGCGGTCCGCCGGGGTCGGCTACGGCGTGCGGACCGCTTTTTGCTTTGCTGAACGGCGGAGCGGGCGAGGGAGGGGCGAGGGTGTTTGTCGATCGCGCGGAGATTGTGGTGCGCGCGGGTGCCGGGGGCCGTGGCGCGGTGGCGTTTCGCCGCGAGAAATACGTGCCGTTCGGGGGGCCGAGCGGCGGGGATGGCGGTCGAGGTGGGTCGGTCTGGGTGCGCGCAGATCCCGCGCTGGCCACCCTGTTGTCCTTCCAACACCGGCGGCTGTTTCAGGCCGCGGACGGCGGCGCGGGAGCCGCGTCGAACCGACACGGGCCCGGCGGAAGCGACGTGGAGATCTCCGTGCCGTTGGGCACGGAGATCTCCGACGCCGTGTCGGGCGCCCTGCTGGCAGACGTCGTCCACCTTGAGCGGCGGGTGCCGGTGGCGCGGGGTGGCGCAGGCGGGCGCGGCAACGCGCGCTTCAAGACCAGCGTGCGCCAGGCCCCTCGCTTCGCCGAACTCGGGGAGCCGGGAGAGGAACGAAGGCTGGTTCTGGAGCTGCGTGTGCTGGCCGATGTGGGCCTTGTCGGCATGCCCAATGCCGGAAAGTCCACACTGCTCGCCGCCGTTTCCGCGGCGCGGCCGAAAATCGCTGCCTACCCGTTCACGACGTTGGAGCCGCAGTTGGGGGTTGTGCGCCGGGGCGAACGGGAATTTGTGATGGCCGACATTCCAGGCCTGATCGCGGGCGCCCACGCCGGGCACGGCCTGGGCAGCGAATTCCTTCGGCAGCTCCAGCGCTGCCGCCTCTTGCTCCATGTGGTGGACGGGGCGGGCGTTGAGGGTCGAGATCCCGTGGAGGACTTCAGGGCTGTGGAGTGTGAACTCGACCTGTTCAGCCCGGAACTGGCAATGCGTCCGCGAGTGCTGGTGGCCAACAAGAGCGATCTCGACAGTTTTGCCGCAAACTGGGACCGTCTGCGCATCCTGGCGGGGGTGGAGGCCGTCCTCGCTGTCTCGGCGGCGGGCCGGGTGGGGGTCGACGGTCTGGTGGACTGGTTGCTGCAGCGGCTGGCGGATATGCCGCCACGATACCCGCAGGGGGAGGCGGCGCCTCCGGAAGTGCTCGTGACTGCGCGGGGGCTGATCACCGCGACGCGTGACGCCGACGGGGTCTACGCGATTAGGGGCGAGGCCATCGAGCGTCTGGTGCGGATGGCGGACCTGGACAACCCGGAGGCGGTGGACTACCTTCTCGGTCGGATGTTGCGCCTGGGTGTACCCGGCCGCCTGCGGCAGGCGGGTGCCCGAGTGGGTGACCGGGCGCGCATCGGCGCGTGGACGTTCGCCGTGGGCCAAGGTGGTATGCCGGTCGTCGAGGAGGTGGCGGACACGGCGACGGCGGAGCATCCGCCCGCGTGCGGGGAGGAGTCCGAGCCCCGGACGGACGAAGGGGATGGCGATGTCGCCGATGGGCGGACCGGAGAGGAGGCTCCCGGGGCCTGCGCGCACCGGTCCGCTCCCGGCCGCTGACGTCCGGGGTGGGATCGGCCCGTGCGAAGCGTCAGGGGGGGAGCGCGTGCGTCTCGGCATTTTCGGTGGCACCTTCGACCCCATCCATCTCGGCCACCTGGCCATCGCCGAGGAGGCCCGGGTGCGTCTGGGGCTTGACTGTGTGGTTTTCGTCCCCACTGGAGTATCGCCGCACAAAGCGGGTGAGGGCGTGACCGCCGCCGCGGACCGACTGGAGATGGTACGGCGGGCGACCGCCGGCAACCCGGGATTCGCCGTCGACGATCTCGAAACCCGTCGAACCGGCCCGTCCCACACGGTGGACACCCTCGCGGCGTTCACCGTGCGGTACCCGCAGGCGGACCTTCTTTACCTGCTCGGGTCCGACAGTCTGGTGGAACTCGATACCTGGCACGACCCGCCACGGCTGTTCGGACTGGCGACGTTTGTCGCGTTGATCCGCCCGGGTTGGCCCGCCGAGCGGATCGCGGCCTGGCTGGCCGGGCATGCGCCGGAGAACCGTCCTCGGGTGCTGACGCTGAGGGTGCCTGGATTGGAGATCGCCTCCCGTGACCTCCGACGGCGAGTCGGTGCCGGGGAATCCGTCCGTTATTTGGTCCCGGATGCGGTGCGCGAGTGGATCGCGCAGAGAGGGCTGTACGCATGAGATCCATTCGTCCGCCACGGCACCTGGTGGCCACCCCGGGACGGCGCTGCAGGAGTCATTTCCACTCCCTCGGGCACGGGAAGCGTGGACCCTTGGGGGACAAGGGACATTCGGAGCAATGGCCTCGCAAGAGCGGACTTTTGCAGTGGCCACCTGGCACTGCAATCGGGCTTGGGTTCCCCGAGCACAGGATGTGGCGCGGCGCTGACTACGGTGACCACAACGGACGGTGCATGACCAGCTGCCCCTGATTGCAGCATGAGACCGCCGACCCGGTACCTCCGGCTCGCTCCTGTGCCGTGCGGTGCTGGGGCCCGGGCGGGGGATGCGGTTTCTGAGTCGCGGCCCGGGTCCGGGGGTTGCAGGGGCCACCCGTGAGGTGACGCAGGATGCCCGATGTGGCAGCGCTACGCGCAGAACTCCGAGAACGGCTGAGCCCCGCACGTGCCGCCCATGCCGAGCGGGTTGCGACGACGGCCCGCGAACTGGCGGCCCTGCATGGTCTGTGCCCGGATTGGGCCGAACTGGCCGGGCTGTTGCACGATTGGTACCGGGAGACGTCCGAGGCGGAGATTCTGCGGCTGGCAACCGGTTGCGGCGTGCTATCGGCGGGGGTCGCAGCGGAGCAGATCGTGCCAGCAGCCTTGCACGGCCCCGTCGCCGCGCGCCTGCTGCCGACCCGCTGGCCGGACATACCGCCGGAGGTGTGGCAGGCGGTCGATCGGCACACGACCGGCGATGCGGGGATGACCAACTTCGATTGTCTGATCTACGTGGCGGACCTGGTAGAGCCCGGGCATGCGTACCCGGGTGTGCGGGAACTGCGCGCAGCCGCTGCTTCCGATCTCCGCACGGCGGCGCGCGCCGGTATGGAGGCAACCATCGAGCGCCTGCTGCGCCGCGGCCTGCCCATCGACCTCAGAACGGTCGCCGCGCGCAACGCCCTGCTGGCACGGACCCACGCAGCTGACGGGCTTGGGGCGGGCGGGGTCAGCCGCGGCGGCCAGGCTGCCGATTCGTGCCGTTGACCCTGTCCCGCGGTGCGGGATAGGATGGGTGCGGAGGCGATGACCACGGGTAATCCGGTGACCTGGGATGCGGCGCGGTGTGTGGCGCGCATCGGTGAGACGCTCGTGGCCAAGAAGGCGCTGGATGTGACCATCTGTGATATCGCCGGCGTCAGCTCGATCGCGGATCACTTTGTGATCGCCAGCGGCGGGTCAAGAATAGCTGTTCAGGCGCTGGCGGATGCCGTGCGGGAAACCCTGGCAGAGGACGGGGTCCGTCCGCTCCGCACCGAGGGCTACGCGGAGGGACGCTGGGTGTGTCTGGACTACGGTGACGTTGTGGCCCATATTTTTCAAAGCGATATCCGGCGGTACTTCGATCTGGAGCGGTTGTGGGGTGACGCCCCGCAGTGGCACCCGCAGGAAGCACGGGCGCTGTCGGCGGTTGCGACCGGATAGCGGCGGCTTCCTCCACGGGCAGGGACCCGGCACAGTCACGTCAGGGCGGGTGCCCACCACCAGCGTTTGTGGGTCACGATCGTCCGGGCCCCTGCCGCTTGGCCCACTGGACGACTTTGCCGGGTCCCTGCCTCTACGGGTCACGTTGCTTGACGCTCTACCTTCCGGCCGTGTATCCTGGGAGGGTCTTGCTTGGCGCTTTGCCGGACCGCCTATAGCGTATCAGGTGAGGATCGGGAGTAGTAGCCGTTCCGCCCGCGTAAGCGAGCCGAGGAGAGTGCGAGCTCGGCGGCGTGGTGGAGCGGTGAACTCGCCCGGGAGCTGCGGGGGTGAGTCGGGTCCGATCTGGGTGCTCACTGTCCACCCGGATCGGGTCCGTTGAGCCGCTGGACGCGAGCCCGGCGTTAGCGGGCGGTCTATGAGGCGATGCTGCCGGTATGGTGGCGTACGGGGGTATAGCTCAGTTGGGAGAGCGCGTGAATGGCATTCACGAGGCCAGCGGTTCGACTCCGCTTACCTCCACCAATTTCCTGGCGGCAGCGTAGAGCAGGGTGGTACCGCGGGCCGATTGTATAGGCTCGCCCCTCGTGGGGCGAGCTTTTTGTTTTATGGATTTTGCCTACCAGCGGCGCGGTCCGGACGAGGGTGGCGGCAGCCCGGCCCTGACCGGGGTGAAGGTCGTGGGAGCCGCAAAGAGCTTGGGAAGGCCGCGGCGAACTGCCCGTTGGGGCAAGAGCGGGGAATTCGGGAGACCAGTGCGGAGCGCATGTGGCAGCAGCCTGCCCCAACCCTGTTTTGCCGTTCCCAATCGCTCGTGGGCCGGGGTGGGTCTTGCCTGCACGCATGGTAACGGGAGGCGACTTTGGGTGTCCGAGGCAGCAGGTGCCAGCGTCGCACAGCAGGTGGCTGATGCGTGCCGCGGCGACGAGGGAGTGTCGCGGATCGACGCGAGGCCGCCCTCCACTGGCGGCCGGTTTGCCTCCGCGGCGCCTGCGCACGGGCGTGGTGCCGCGGAGGTGCCCGATCGTTATGATCCGCGGACTGTGGAGGCCCGCTGGCGTCAGGTCTGGCGGGAACGGGCCGAAGCCGCCCGAGGAGTGCCCGAAGCGGACGGCCGTGGGTCGGGCGACCGGCTGCCCCGCCCGGGACGGCGCAAGCACTATGCCCTGACCATGTTTCCCTACCCATCGGGTGACCTGCACATCGGGCACTGGTACGCGATGGTGCCGGCGGATGTGCATGCGCGCTATCATCGTATGCGTGGGGCCGACGTGATCTTCCCGATCGGTTTTGACGCCTTCGGTCTGCCGGCTGAGAACGCGGCGATCAAGCGGGGAATCCATCCCCACCGTTGGACGATGGCCAACATCGAGCGCATGCGGGACCAGCTCCGGACCATGGGGGCCGCCTTCGATTGGGATCGCGAAATCGTGACCTGCGATCCGGAGTACTATCGGTGGAATCAATGGCTGTTTTTGCGCTTTTTCGAGAAAGGTCTCGCCTATAAGAAGTTCGCTCCCGTGGACTTCTGCCCGAACTGCAACACCACGGTCGCCCGCGAGCAGGTCGTCGGCCCCGACCGTCTCTGCGAACGCTGTGACACCCCCGTTGTGCGGCGGGACCTCGACCAGTGGTTCCTGCGGATCACCGCCTACGCCGAGGAATTGTTGCACATGGATGGCCTGGATTGGCCGGAACGCGTGCTGACGATGCAGCGGAATTGGATCGGGCGTTCCGAAGGCGTGGAGTTCTCCTTCACCGTCCGAGAGCGACCGGAGTGCCGGTTCGATGTTTTCACCACCCGCATCGACACCATATACGGGGTATCCTTCTGTGTTCTGGCGCCAGAACATCCGCTCGTTGACCGGATCACCGCACCTGCCCATCGCCATGCAGTGGCGGCGTACAAAGAGCAGGCTGCGCGCCGCAGCGAGATCGACCGCCTGGCCGCCGAGAGGGAGCGCACCGGTGTTTTTACCGGGGCGCATGCTGTGCATCCCCTGACCGGGGAGCCTGTCCCCGTCTGGATCGGGGATTACGTACTGCTGACCTATGGCACCGGTGCCATCATGGCTGTACCGGCCCACGACGAGCGGGACTTCGAGTTCGCGCGTCGTTACGGCCTACCGGTGCCGGTCGTCATCCAATCTCCCGACGCCGCTCCCGGCGCTGCCGCCGCGGCGGCTTACACGGGAGCGGGGATCATGATCCGATCCGGACCGTACACCGGTCTGGCGAGCGAGGAGGGCCGGCGCAGGCTGACGGAGGATATGGAGGCGCGCGGCATCGGCCGGCGGCAGGTGAACTATCGCTTGCGGGACTGGCTGATCAGCCGCCAGCGCTACTGGGGAACCCCCATCCCGATCATCCACTGCCCGCGCTGTGGCGCCGTGCCGGTGTCGGACGCCGAGTTGCCCGTACGGCTCCCCGAAGATGCGCAGTTCCTCCCCACGGGCGAGTCTCCGCTCAAATTCCATGCCGGCTTCCGGAATGTGCCCTGCCCGCGTTGCGGCGCGCCGGCTGCACGCGAGACAGATACGATGGATACCTTTGTGGATTCCGCATGGTATCAGTACCGCTACCTTTCGCCGCACTGCGCGGTCGCGGCGTTCGATCCTGTGGCCGCCGCGGCATGGCTGCCGGTGGATCAGTACACGGGCGGCGTGGAGCACGCAACGATGCACCTGCTCTATACGCGCTTCTTCACCAAGGCCATGCGCGACATCGGACTGACGCCGCTGGACGAACCGATGCCCCGCCTGTTCAATCAAGGCGTCATCCTGGGCGAAAATAGCGAGAAGATGAGCAAGTCCCGGGGCAACGTCGTCAATCCAGACGATATCGTCGCCCGGCACGGGGCGGACGCGGTACGGGTCTACCTGATGTTCATCGGGCCATGGGATGCCGGTGGACCCTGGAATCCGCAGGGGATCGAAGGCGCTGTGCGCTTCCTGCAGCGCGTGTGGCGCCTCGCCGCCACCGCTCCGTGGAATACCCCGGTCATGCCCGAGGCCGCGGCGGAGACGGAGCGGGTGCGCCGGCTCCTGCACCGAGCGGTCGCGTCGGTGACGACGGATCTGGAGCGATTCGGTTTCAATACGGCCATCGCGACGCTGATGGGACTGGTGAACGATCTCTATGCGTACCTGGCCGCTGGGGGTGGCGGTGCCGTTGCCCACGAGGCGATACGCAGCCTCATCCTGCTCCTGGCGCCGTTCGCGCCGCATCTGGCGGAGGAGTGCTGGCAGCTGCTGGGTGGGGCGGGGGCGGTGCACGATCAGCCTTGGCCGGAGTATGATCCCGCGCTGATTGCGTCGGATGCGGTCACAATCGTTGTTCAGGTGAACGGAAGGTTGCGTACGCGCATCGAGGTTGCGGCTTCGCTCCCGGAGGATGCGGTGCAGGCGGCCGCCCTCCGGAGCCCCCGGGTGCAGGAGGCGCTGGGCGGTGCCCGGCCGGAACGGGTGATCGTTGTTCCGGGACGCCTGGTGAATATCGTCGTACGCCACTGACCCGGGGCGTCGCACACGGGGCTGCGGGGTCTGACGGCAACGGGCTCCGCGCGAACGTGCGGACGGAGGAGTGGCATACCATCATCCCAGAGCATTCGGTGGGTTTGGCGCTCCACCTGCGGCGTGCCTTCACGGAGATGCCGCCCCGGTATGCTTACGGCGCCCTGGCGGGGGTGCTATTGATCGAGGGGACGGGCCTGCCCCTCGTTCCGTTTGAGCCTGTCTTCATAGCCACGGCGGTGCTCGTCGCTCAGCACCGCCTGGGCTTTTGGCCCGTGGTGGCTTATGCTGCGGGTGGAGATCTCATCGGCAATCTCGTTGGATACCATCTGGGCCGGAGTGTGGGCCAGATCCTCCTCGACCGGTATGGGGCACGTCTGCGCTTGGACGCGATCCGCTTGGCGCGGACGCGCCAGTGGTTCTGGCGCTTCGGCGGGGGTACACTGTTCATCGCCCGCTTCTTCGGACCGATCCGCACGCCCGCCATCCTTCTGGCGGGATTGACCCGCATGCCCCTGGGAGCATATGCGGCGTGGTGCGGTGTGGCGGACATCCTCTGGGCGGCCGGCTGGCAACTCCTGCTCCTGCATTTCGGGCGGATGGCGCCTGCCCTATGGCGTCGCTTCGGTCATCCGGTTGCGGGCTTCGCCTTCCTCGGTCTGGCTGCTGCGGCCGGCGTCCTGATCTACCTGTTGTGGAGGGGGAGGGGGGGTACCCGCAGTGCTTGACGTGGCGATCGTCGGGGCGGGACCAGCCGGCGCCACCCTGGCTCGCCTGCTGTCACAGGCGGGTGCACGAGTGATCCTGATCGAGCGTGCCCGCCTGCCCAGGTATAAGCCGTGCGGCGGCGGGCTCACTGCCCGTGCCCTCCGCCGGCTGCCCGAGGCGGCTCGGCGCAAGGCGCGTCTCCACTCTCCGGGGGCGGAGGTTGTCTACCGGGGTTATCATCTGCAGGTGCGATCTCGGGTGCCGCTGGTTGCCATGGTGATGCGTGACGAGTTCGACCACTGCCTTGTGGAGCTGGCCGCTGCGGCCGGAGCGGAGGTGCGGGACGGGACGGTTGTCCGCGGTGTCTCTCCCGTGCCGCATGGGGTCGAGATCGAAGCGGGGGGCGAGCGCCTGTGGGCGCGGTACCTGGTGTGTGCGGACGGTGCGACCGGACCGTCGTCCGGTCCGTTGGGTGCAGCCCTTGGTCTGCCCGGACCGCCGCGACGCATCGGTGCCGTAGAGGTGGAGCTTGAGGATCCAGGAGCGGCGTGGGGACCGGTCTTGCGCGGAGATTTCGATCTGGTGTCCCACGGCTACGGCTGGGTCTTCCCCAAGGCCGGCATTCTCTCGGTCGGCGTGGCCTCGTGGGCGGATGTGGGCGGGAGGACGTTGCGCGCGGCGTTGAGCATCTACCTGCGGCGGTTGGGCCTGACGGACAGGCGCGTACTGCGCACCCACGGACACCCGATTCCCGTCGGGGGGCGGATATCGCCCGCCAGGCTCGCCTCGGTCAGCGCCCTGCGCCTGGGAGACGCGGCGGGTCTGGCCGATCCCCTCTTCGGTGAAGGCATCGCCCACGCGATAGAAAGCGCGCACCTCGCCGCTCCGGCGCTCCTGGCTGGCGACCTGTCGCAGTATGCCCGCGCCGTGGGCGGGCGACTCTCCTCCCGCTTCCGGATTGCGGCTGCGTGTGGACGGCTGTTCTATCCCGCGCCGGGCCCGTGGTTCGCCCTGGCGGCCACCTTGCCGGCGGTGGGGGATCTGTTCTTCGCCCTGGCCGTTGGGGCCGGGAAGGGGGCTGCGGATGCCGCTGCCCTTTGAAGTGCTCGCGCGGGACGTGCAGGCGGGCCGTGTGGCCCCGGCGTACATTCTTGCCGGGCCCGACGGCTTCCAGCAATCGGAGGTCCTGGCCGCCCTGCGTGCAACAGTGGCGGAGTTCGGCCACGAAAGGCTCGACGGAAGCCTTGTGGCACCCAAGGACGTGGTCGGCGCTCTGCGCAGCGTCTCTTTGGTCCCCGGCCGCCTGGTCGTCGTGGATGACGCCCCCTGGATCGTGGCATCCAAACGCGGCGAGGCGGGGGAAGGGCGTGCGGAAGGCAAGGCAGGCGCTGTACCCGAGCAGGCCCTCCTGGACTATCTGGACCAGCCGGCCCGTGGTGCTGCGCTGGTACTGCGCGCCGCGGCGCTCCCGGACAAGCGTCGCCGACTGGTCAAGCGTGTGGCCGAACGGGGTGTGGTGCTGGAGTGCGTGCCGCCGCGCGACAACGGCCCGTGGCTGCGCGAGCGCTGCCGCGCCCTCGGTCTCCGGCTGACGCCGGAGGTGTTCGCCCTGGTGGCGTCGCGGTTGCACGGCGCAGATTGTGGTCGGATGAACGCCGAACTCCGCAAGCTTGCCGCCTGCGGTGCGGAGATCCCGCCGGATGTGCTGGAGGCGTTGCTGCCTCCGGGTCAGGAGGAGAGGATTTACGAGCTGGTGGACGCCGCAGTCGCGGGGAGGGCCGCGGAGGCGTGCGCCCTGGCGGCGGCCTTGCGCGCGCAGGGGGAGCCGGTACCCCGGCTCCTGTATTCCCTCGGGATGCACCTGCGTGCATTGGTTCAGGTCTCCGCGGCGTGTCGTGGCGGGATGCGCCCCGAAACGGTCGCTCCGGGACTGGGTCTTCATCCCTTCGTTGCCCGCAAGGCATGGGACCAGGCCCGGCGGCTGGACGATGCCACCGTCGCCGCTGCCCTGGAGGCCGTCTGGGAGGCGGAGTTCGGCTTTAAGACGGGGCGACTGGAGGAGGGGATGGCCCTGGACCTCGCCTTGCTCCGTGTGGTACTCGCCGTCCGTACAGCAGGGTTGCCTCCCGTTTACGGAGAATCGGGATGCCGGTGACGGGTGATGGTGGGCTTGCCCGAGCCGGCAGAGGTCTACATTCGGAATGCCGGCAGGGGAGATCTGGCGGTCCTGATCGCCCTGCGCCAGTCGGTCGGTTGGAGTTCCGGTGGCATCGAAGGCAGTTTCGCCTTGGTGGATGCTGGGCGGCAGGCAATTCTGCTCGCGGAGATCAACGGACGGGTGGTTGGTTCGGTCGCCATGTCGTTTCAGGTGCCCGCATCCGGTGGTTTCCGCAGTGGGCATATCAGCGACCTGCTGGTGGCGCCGCTGTGGCGTCGGCGCGGGGTCGGCACTGCCCTGCTCCAGTCGGCGGAACGAGCGGCCTCGGACCGCGGGCTCACCCAGGTCACCCTCGACGTGGACGCCAGCAACCGTGCCGCCCTCGCGCTCTACTTCGGCACCGGTTACACCCACTACCGCCCCGCCCAGTTTCCGTGGGGGCCAGGCTACACTCTGCGCAAGGTCCTCGTTCCGCGGCACCAGTCGGGCAGTGGCCGACTCCTGTTGCGCTGGTGGCGCCGATGGTCCCAGGGTCCATGGTCCGATCGGGCCCGTCTCTGAGTTCGCTGATGGAGGTGCGGCATTGGCAACCGTGAACGATGCCCAATTGATTCTGCATCTGTATGAAGTGCGGCGGGAGCCGGTGATGCGCCAAGCGCGAGAATGGTTTGCCCGCGAGTGCAACCCCAAGACTGTCGAGGACCTGACCGGCTTGATCCCGCCGGGATCGGACGCCAACCGCTTCTTCCGGATGGTGACTTCGTACTGGGACATGGCGGCGTCGTTCCTGGTCCGCGGCGCCGTGGATCAGGATCTGTTTTTGGATAACTGCGGCGAGTGCCTGCTGGTGTGGCGCAAGCTGTCCGGAATCGCGGAGGGGCTGCGCGCGCAGCGCAGGAGCCCGGGATATCTGCGGAACATTGAAGAGGTCTTTCGCCGGGCGGAGGCGCGTCGGGCCGCGCACTGACGGTGCCGGTCCGGTTGTGGCACATGCCTGCCCCGGCAGTGTCCGTCAGGCGCAACGCCCCGGTGGAATGGACCCACCGGGGCGTTGCGCCTGACGACATATCCCACCGCTGTGCCGGGCACAACAACCTGCGGCGGGTACGACGCCCAATGATCGACAACGAAAATTCAACCATGATCGCCACACGCGGCGCAAACGGACCATGGCCAGCCGGCCCCGATCATAGGCTGAAATTCAGGCCTGGCCGGAGGCAGCATTCGCCTCTCGGGCCAGCCGTGACTTATGCCGTGCGGCTGCCCGCGGATGCAAGACCCCGCGCTTGGCCGCCCGATCAATGACGCTCTGCGCGGTGCGTAAGGCCTCCGCCTGCCCCGGGGTGCCGATAGCCGTCAGCGCGGCCTTCCTCGCCGAACGGACCCGAGTGCGTACCGAACGGTTGCGAACGCGTTGTTTGACCGACTGTCTGGCCCTCTTGATCGCCGACTTGGTGTTTGCCAAGTGCTCCCGACTCCTCTCACGCACATCGCACCCGCATGACGGGACACGGATGGCACGATAAGCACTCGGTAGTCTATCAGAGCGGGTCGACTACCGACAAGGTGCTGAACCGGCGGGGGTGCGCCCCACAATTGTGGTCGGGTCAAGCGGTGGGGATCTGTTCACGCAGGGGCGCGCAGCCCACGTTCGGGGGTTCGGTCGGTGCAGGTCGGCCGTGTCGTGCGGAACGGTTCGACCCGAGGCCCGTGCGGCGTCACCGAGGTGGTCGCCGAGCAAGGGGAGCGGCGGGGCCAGGGGCGCAGGCGGACCCAGCGGAGCAGAGATGCGGGCGTTGGCAGGAAGTGGCTCAGACAGTGTTTGGTTGGTCCAACCAGGCGCCACATGTCTGCGGTAACGAGCGGTGGGGCCGATCGGAGACCTCGGCGGCCCAAGCGACGCAGTCTCCCCTCGGGCGGCCGGGCGGCGGCCCCCGTCCGACTTCACTTGCCGCAGTCCGTCCGGATGCTCGACGGTTGCCGATCATGGCGCGGCTTCCCCCGAGGCGGGCGAAAGGCGGGGACCGGCCATGGTGGTCGTAGGTTGCCCGTATCCGCCTTGACGCGCACCCCTGCCGGCGATAGGATTCTGTTGAAAGCAGAGTGCTGTGCTCGGGATTCGGAGGACCGCGGGCCCGCCGGGTTTTCTCCGGATCATTGGCGCATGGCGCACAAGGAGGCCTGTCCGGTGGCCGAGGCGACGGCGCAACTCGATTTAGGCAATGAATATAAGTACGGTTTCCACGACGACGTAGAGCCCTTCTTCAAGAGTCGCAAGGGGCTGGACCGCGAGATCGTCGCTCAGATCTCAGAGATGAAGGGCGAACCAGCCTGGATGCGCGACTTCCGCCTCCATGCCCTGGAGGTCTTCCGGAGCAAGGAGTTGCCGGTGGACTCCGCATGGGGCGGCCCGGATCTGCTCGGGCTCGACTTCGATGACATTTACTACTATGTCCGGCCCACTGACAAGAAGGTCACGGACTGGGACGAGGTGCCGGCGGCGATCAAGAACACCTTCGATCGTCTCGGGATCCCCGAGGCGGAGAAAAAGTTCTTGGCCGGGGCATCGGGGCAATACGACTCCGAGGTCGTGTATCACCACATCAACCAGGACCTGGAGAAGCAGGGCGTCGTCTTCCTGGATACGGACACGGCTCTGCAGCAACACGAAGAAATATTCAAAGAGTACTTCGGCACGGTGGTCCCGCCGGAGGACAACAAGTTCGCCGCACTCAACAGCGCCGTGTGGTCGGGGGGCAGTTACATCTGGGTGCCAGCCGGCGTCGAGGTCAAGATTCCACTGCAGGCGTACTTCCGCATCAACAGCCAGAATATGGGTCAGTTCGAGCGCACCCTGATCATCTGTGAACCCGGTAGCCGCGTGCACTATGTCGAGGGCTGCACGGCCCCCATCTACACCACGGACTCACTGCATTCCGCCGTGGTGGAGGTCATCGTCAAAGATGGCGCGCGCTGCCGGTACACGACGATCCAGAATTGGAGCAGCAACGTCTACAATCTGGTCACCAAGCGCGCCGTCGCGTATGAGAACGCGACCATGGAATGGGTCGACGGCAACCTCGGCAGCAAGCTGACCATGAAGTATCCGTCCGTATACATGTATGGTCGCGGCGCCAGGGCGGACATCCTGTCCGTTGCCTTCGCGGGCAAGGGACAGCACCAGCAGGCGGGCGGCAAGGCGGTGCACGCCGCGCCGGATACGACCAGCACGATCGTCAACAAGTCAATTAGCAAGGACGGCGGCAAGACCACCTATGTAGGACTGGTGAGCATCGCCGAGGACTGCCCGCGCTGCAAATCCAACGTCAAGTGCGACGCGCTGATCATGGACGACAAGTCCGAATCGGATACGGTGCCATACATCGAGGTGGAGGAGGACGACGTGACCCTGGAGCATGAGGCCACCGTGAGCAAGATCAGCGAAGATCAACTCTTTTACATGATGAGCCGGGGCATCCCCGAACAGCAGGCGACGATGATGATCGTGATGGGCTTCATCGAGCCTTTTGCCAAGAGCCTGCCGATGGAATACGCAGTGGAGCTCAACCGGTTGATCGAGATGGAGATCGAGGGCGGACTGGGGTAGGCGGTTGGCCAACCCGGCCCTCTCCTCCGCCGACCGGAGCGCCGCCGAGGGGCTGGTCCTGCGCCGGCCCCTTGGCGTTGGACGGGGGGATCCATGTGCCGTTCGTCGCCGTCTGCTCGACCGCCGAGGTTCCGCCGGGTGCTATGCGCCGCTTTGACATTGCAGGGCGGCCCCTAGCCGTGTATAACGTCGATGGCGCATTCTTCGTCACGGCCGCCATCTGTACCCACGAACACGCGGATCTCACCGAGGGCGAACTGCAGGGGCGAAAGATCACCTGCCCTCTGCACGGCGCCCGCTTTGACGTGGCGACGGGACGGGTGGTTTCGCCACCGGCGTTCAAACCTCTCAAGACCTTCGCCGTGCGCGTCCGCGGCGATCTCTTGGAGGTCGACCTGCCGTAAGTGGTCGGCGGTGGGGGCCAGGCCCCCCGATCTCTTGAGTCCCGGACACAAGCGCCCTGTATCGCCCCCGGGTTGGTGTCGGCCCGCGGCCCGCTGCCGTGGCGGCGGATGGGGGAGTGGTGTGCATGGCGGGTGCCGGAGTGGGCAAGGAGTCCCTGAGGGCGTTCTTGCGCACCGTCCATACTGTGGCCGTGGTGGGGATCTCGCCAAGGGAGGACAGGCCCAGTCACGACGTCGCCCGATACCTCCAGGCGCAAGGCATCCGGGTCATACCGATCAATCCGGCCGTCGATGCGGTGCTAGGTGAGAAGGCGTACCCCGACCTTATGGCTCTGCCGGAGACGCCGGATGTCGTGGTCGTGTTCCGCCGGCCCGCCGACGTGCCCCCTGTGGCTGAGGCGGCCATCCGGCGAGGTGCGCGCGGCCTATGGCTGCAACTCGGCATCCGGAGTCCGGCGGCTGAGGCGGCCGCGGCCGCGGCCGGCCTGTTCGTCGTTGCCGACCGCTGCATCAAGATCGAGCACGCGCGCCTGATCGGCTCTTGACCGCACACGAGCCGGCCGAGCGACGTTTGTTCTTTAGGAGGCGCAGTCACCTGGGCCCGTGTGCGTCGCCGCCTGGCAGGCGGTGGCCCCGCCACGGCGGCCGCATTGACGGTCGACTGGCGTGGGAGACCGGCAAAAAGCGGAGAATGCCCAGGGCACCGGGAACTCCGCGCGGAGGTGAACGGTTCGAAGATGGGTGAGCGTGAGGCTTCAGCCGGGATGGCTTGCGGGGCCCCCCCCGGGAACAGCCCGTCGGAGCTCACGGTACTACAGGTTGGGGAAGGACGGTTTTTGCGGGCCTTCCTCGGCGTGTTGGCGGCACAGGCACGGGACCGGGGTGAGTTCCGCGGACGGCTCATACTCACGGCACCGCGTGCGAACGGCTCGGAGCGGCTTGCGGCGTTGCGTGCCGCTGGCGGGCGCTATCGGTTGGTGGTGCGGGGGGAACAGGGGGAGCAGACGCGCTTCATTGCGCCCTATGACCGCATCATTGACAGCGTGTCCGAGTCGGAGGATCTGCTCGGCGAGATCACCCTTCCCTCCCCGTTGATCATCGTTTCGAACACCACCGAAGCGGGCTTGGACTACCGGCCCGACGACCCGAAACGTCCGGTAACCTATCCGGCCCGCCTGGCCGTTTGGCTGCAGGCTCGCCGCGACGCAGGCGCGGCCGGGCCGGTGTGCGTGATCCCCTGCGAACTAGTGGCGGAAAATGCCCGGGTGCTCCAGGAGGCCGCCGTGCGGCACGCGGTGGACTGGGGCCTGGACCCGATCCGGCTGCTGCAGGGGGTTTCCTTCGCCGAGACCCTCGTGGACCGCATCGTCACCTCCGAGGATGCGACCGACCCGTTCGCCTGCTTCACAGAGCCCTACATGGCCTGGTACATCGGCGGTGCGCCCGACTGGGCGCGCCGCGGTCTGTCCCTGGATCCACGCTTTGTCCATTGGGTGGATGATGTGACGCCGGCGCGAGACCGCAAGGTCCGCTTGCTCAATGGCACGC
The DNA here is from genome assembly GCA_021803205.1 of Bacillota bacterium. Lineage (GTDB taxonomy): Bacteria > Bacillota > Sulfobacillia > RBS10-35 > JAJYVN01 > JAJZMB01. The sequence goes on from JAJZMB010000108.1 coordinate 21,317, forward strand.
ACACCCTGATGGCCGCCGTCGGCCTCCAGATGGGCGGCAAGGGGGTGCGGGAGGCCCTGCAGCACCCGGTGCTCGGTGCCTTCTTGCGGTCGGCCCTCCACGAGGAGGGCGTCGGTTCCTTTCCCCCGCCGGCACGCCCGGCCGCGGCGGCCTTTGCCGCAGAAACTTTGGAACGGTTTCAGAATCCCGGTATCCGGGACACGCTGGAACGGCTCGCCCTGCAGATGTCCGCAAAGGTTCGCGCTCGGTGGACGCCCATTCTGGAGGGGTACAGGAGGGAGCAGGGACGGTGGCCGGAGCGGTTCGCCCTCGGGGTGGCCGCGTATCTGCGGCTGGCCGCGGGTGAGTTTGTGGATCTGAGCGCGATCGACGACCCGGAATGGGTCGGTCGGCTGCGCAGCCTGCGACATGGCGCATCGACGGCGGAGTTTGTGCGGGCGGCTGCTGCCGCCCCGTCCTGGCCGGTACCGGTGGACGAAGCCCTGTTGGGGCTCGTTGTGCGGCATCTGGACGGACTGGACTGCAGCGGCGTCTCCGCCCACATCCAGGCCGTGGTCCGCGGTGGGGCGTGACCGTCCGCCAGCGGTGCCACCCGCGATGCACCCTCAATTTATGCTCTCTGTTCACGAATGTGAGTTTTGAATGGGCGATTGGTCGGACGGGCCGGTCCGTCGGGATGCAGCGCTGTGGCAGCAGAGAGCGGCTGTGCGAGAGACCGATGTGCTCATGTTGACGGGGCCGTCGAGGTGCCGGTAGGCGTCTTGCGCAACGCATACCGACCCTCCGTGAGTGGTTGCTCGACAGTGCTCTTGTACCGGTCTGGATCGCGGGGTGCGGGCCAACCGTGCTGCGTCGCACTCGGCGCGGGTCAGCCTGGTCGACCCGCTGACCGGGCTGCACCACCGGGACCGCCTGCAACAGCGCCTCAAGGATGAGGCGGCCCGCGCGGCGCTGCGCTGCGGGGGTGGTTTGGTCGGCTGTGAGCCGGATCTGGACAACTTCAAGGCCTTCAACGACCGCTACGGCCACATCGCGGGGACGGGGCGCCCGCGCCAGTCTGCACGCGTGCTGTGCGGGACGGGCCGACGGAGTGACCGCGCCTTTCGTTGCGGGGGTGAGGGGTTTGTGCTGTTGTCGCCGTAATGCGACGCCCGCGGGGGGCGGCGCGTCGCGGACAGATTCCTGATCGGCCTGCGCAGGATCGGGGTCACCGCCAGCGCCGGAGTCGCCGACCTCGCTGATGCGGTGTCGGATTCGGGCGGGGTATTGGGCGCCGCGGATGCCGCTTGCTTGATCGCCAAGGCCTCGGGGAAGGATTGTGTGGCGGCGCCAGCACTCCGCGGCGCTCGCGGCCCGCTGAGGGCTTCCGGCAACCGGCCGGAGCGCTCCTGCACGCTCCGTTGGGGAAACGGTGCAGGATGCCCGTTGCCCCGTGGGGTGGCAGCCGCTTTCGCGCCAATCTTCCCGCGGAGCTTCCAGCGGGACCGATGTGCCACGCAGCCAGGAAAACTTCCCGCCGCCGGCAAAATACTGCTCAGGGTACCGCTCCCCGCCCAGGGAGCGCGCGTACCCGTCAAAATTTGGCGGGAAGCCGGCTGTGCGTTCTGAACCGCGCCGCGCGGCGGTGCGGAGGCCGGCGTGGGGCGCCAGGTGGGAGCCCCACCACCGCTGTCGGAGGCGCATCCTCGTGGGCGGCCCCCCCGTCTTCGTGAGTCGGCGCCTTCCCGAGGCTGCCCTCGTCCCCCTGCTGGCCGCTGCGGATGTCCGCATGTTCGAAGGCGAGCAGGAGCCTGTTCCCCGGGACCGGTTAGTGCGGGAAGCCGCCCATTGTGTGGGGTTGCTGGTGCTCCTAACGGACCGGGTCGACGCGGCGCTCCTGGCTGCGGCGCCGCGCCTGCGGGTCGTGAGCTGCATGGCCGTCGGTTACGACAACGTCGACGTCCGTGCCTGCACTGCCCGTGGCATCGCGGTGTGCAACACCCCCGGAGTACTGACGGAGACAACGGCGGATCTGTGTTGGGCGATTCTCATGGCCTGCGCCCGGCGGCTGGACGAGGGCCGGCGCGTGGTGCAGGAGGGCCGCTGGGCGTCATGGGCACCCTTTTTCCTGGCCGGTCAGGATGTGTGGGGCCGAACGGTGGGGATCGTCGGGCTTGGGCGTATCGGCACCGCGGTTGCCCGGCGCGCCCGCGGTTTCGGCATGCGCATACTCTATACTGGGCCGGCGCCGAAGCCGGAGGCCGAGGCGGAGACCGGGGCGCAACGCGTGCCTCTTGAGGAACTGCTCTCGGAGTCGGATTACGTTGTGTTGCTCGCCCCCCTGCGCCCCGACACCCGACACTTGGTGGGGGCACGCGAATTGGAGCGCATGAAGCCCACGGCGATCTTGGTCAATGCTGGGCGCGGGCCGTTGGTCGACGAGGGTGCCCTGGCCGATGCCCTCCGCCGGGGTCGGATCTGGGGTGCCGCCCTGGACGTGTTCGAGCAGGAGCCGGTACCACCGGATCATCCCCTGTTGCATTCGCCCAACGTTTTCGCCGTGCCGCATATTGGCAGCGCGAGCATCGCGACGCGCATGGCGATGGCGCGCCTCGCCGCGGAGAATCTCGCCGCGGTACTTCGCGGTCTGCAACCGCCGTCCTGCGTCAACCCCGATGTGCTCGCGGCGAGCGGGCGGGGACTTCCGTCACAACAGCCTGAACATACCTGACCTGGGGCGAAAGGGACGGCCGACTGCCGGCCACATCGGCGAAGGGCCGGTACGTCGCGCTCTCGCTGCGCTCGCTGTGCGCGGCGGCTCGGACAGGGGGGCAGACTAGCGGCGGGGAGGTGATGTGCGGTGTGGCCGATGATGTCCCGGCGCGCCGTGCGGCGCAGTTCCCTGCGCTTCCTCGGTAACCCGTGGCTCCTGTCCGCGATAGGGTTGGCGGCAGCCTCTTATGTGGGCATCCGCATCTGGCGCCGCGCCTGACCCGAGGCAGGGCGGCGCGCCGGGATCTGAACGGTGTGCCGCCCCCATTCCCCGTGCAGGCGGCGCGGGTATGCGCCGGTCGCCTCAGGCAGGGACCCTTATCGGAACCGTTGCGGAGGAAAGGGGAGCGGTGGCGCCGACCTGCGCCGCAGTGGACGTCGGGGCGCCCGTACCCGCGGAGCCGGACGGCCCAACGGCCGGCGGTGTCAGCCGAGGTGCGGCGGAGGAGGACCGTCGGACCGCCGGTCCCCGGAGGATGATGCGCGGGCTGGGTCGGTAAGTGTGGCTGCCAAGATCCCGCGTTTTGGGGCCGTTGGGACTGCTGACCACGATCCAGGTTCTGGCGGCAACGCCATCCTGGCCCGCGGCGACAACGCGCTCCGTACCGGGGGCCAGCTTGGGGTCGGAGACGAACAGGGTCTGAAACGGTTGGCGAGAGAGTACCTCGGTGTGTATCCGCACGGCTGGTGGTTCAGTGTGCCCATACAGAGCAATGGACAGCCAGCGATCCTTTGCCTGGGCCCACAGCAGCAGTGGCCTGCCGCTGTTGTTGCGGAAGCGGAAGTCGAGCCCGCCGCTGTCGGTCACGGTGGCGTCCCGGCCCGGAGGGAGATATGGCACGGCGAGCCCGTGCGGGTGCCGTTGCACCACCGGTAGGTTTGCCAGCAGGACCACGTTGTAGAGCGTGGAGGCGCCTTGACACACCCCGCCGCCGATGGTGGGGACGATACGGTCGCCCACGAACATGCGACCCCAGCCGTAGCCGCCGCGCTCGGTGTACGGGCCGACCACGCGGTTGTATGAGAACACGGTTCCGGGTGAGACGACCTGCCCGTTGAGCCTGCGGGCGACCAGGGCGATGTTGGCAGCCTGCGACGGCGAGGCGTGGGAGAAGTTGGTCCGAAAGGAACTCATCAGCACGGAGGCGCCTTCGCGGGCCTGCAGTGCGGCAAAGGCTTGCTCATCGGGCAGGAAGTCCTCACTCCTGCCATCGGCTGTGCCCGGCGCATCCGCGGTCCCGCCCGGGGACGGCGGAACCGTCGCGAGCAATTGCGGTTCCGGTGGGAAGGAATCTTCTGCCAACGCCTCGCCGCCACAGGGTTGTAGGGAGGCCGCCACCGCCGCGCCCGGCTGCGGCTGCTGCCCGCCGTAGGAGGACCAGAGCGAAGTCACGACGAGCCCACCACCGAGGAAGACGACGGTTGCCGTGGCCACCCATGGCTTCCAGTGCATCTCGACACCCCCGAGGTTCCCGTGGGTCATGAGTGGCACCCCCGGGCAACCGAGCCTAGGATGGTCAGTCCGGCGCTGCCCAATGCCTGGGCCGGGCCGACGCCGGAGACCCGGACGGAGTATCGGGCGGCCCGAGGGCTGCGGGTTGTGCACCGTACCCGTGTCCCCGCTAGTGCTGGATCACCCAGCGACAGCTGCCCCCGCGTCTGAACAGACGCGGCGCCGGTCTCTCCCGGCGGACCGGCACGCCCGGCGCACTGCCTCCGTATGGTGACATCGGAGATGGTGCGAGATGGTGCCTCCGCCTCTGTCGGCTCCGCTGGCCTTACGCTTGGTGGCCGCCAGGACCGGTGGTCCGGAGGCGTTCCGCCGTCCCGAGGCGCAGCGATCCCCCGCCGCCGGGCCGCGCAGGGACTCCGCCGGTGGAACGGCGCGACCGTCGGCCAGGCGACAGAACCCCGCGGCTTCAGATTCGGCTGATGCGGACGACACCGGGCGCATCGTGCACGCCACGCTGATCGATGTCGATGGCCGGCGTTGGGAGCGGCGGTTGGTACGGACGCACGTCATCCGACCTGGAGAGGACATAGTGGAGACCGTGGCCCGCTATGCCCTTCCGTACGTACGGTCGGGGGACGTGGTCTTCGTCGGTCAGAAGGCCGCGTCGATCTCCCAGGGCCGGTTGGTGCGGGAGCGCTCGGTCCGTCCGCGGCGCCTGGCCACCTTTCTCAGCCACCATGTCAAACGCACCCCCTTCGGGCGTGGTCTCGGTCGGCCCGCCACCATGGAGATCGCACTCCGTGAAGCCGGGGTGCCACGCATCCTGCTGGCCGCGGCCGTCCACCTGGTGGCGCGTTCTCTGGGTAGAAGCGGGGACTTCTACCGTGTCGCGGGACGTCGCGTCGCCTCCATCGACGGGGTGACCGACTGGGCCCTGCCGCCTTTCAACCAGTACATTGTCCTGCACCCCACGGACGCCCACGGCTTGGCACGGCGGATCGCGGCCCGCCTCGGGGCGCCTGCGGCCGTCGTCGATCTCAACGACCTGGGTGGGGAAGTGCTCGGCTACAGTCCCGGGGTGGATCCGCGCCTGCTGGTGCGCGTCCTCGCCGACAATCCATTGGGGCAGGGACCGTTCCGAACTCCCCTCGGCCTGGCGCGTCCCCTCGATCCGTAGGTGGGAGGTACGCATGGCAGGTGGCGCGGGGGCTTCGGGCCAGAGGTTGCTGCTTGGCGGGGCGGCTCCTACAAGCGCCGCCGCGGCCCGGCACCACCTGTGCTCGGCCGGCGGGAACGGTGGTCTTGGCGGACTGCTGCGGGCGCAGCGCTGAAGCATGAGTGAGGGAGGGCTTGGGAGAGAGCAGAAGGCGGGGACGAGTAAGAGAATTTCGCCGCAAAAGGGGCTGGACAGCGCCGACGACGTTTGATAAAGGG
>JAJZMB010000150.1 GCA_021803205.1 Bacillota bacterium
GCGATCCAGGTCGCCGCGCTGGCCCTGCCGTTCGGGGCGGCGGGCGTGAACTACTACCTGTCCACCGCCGCGGGATCGAGCACCCTGGGCCTCGACGCCTCGGGATCAGGCGCGGAGACCACGCTCGCGGCCCTGCCGGCGTCCGGCGCCGCGGCCCCTCCGTCGGCCAACACCGCCACGATCCCCGGCAACCTGTATATCCCCGGCACCATCACGCTCGCGCAGTTAGCCTCGTGACAGACAGGGAGGGTGGGGCGTGGCGATCCCGCAAGCGTCCGCTGGTCAACTGTATTTTCTCAACGGCGTGCCCACGCTCATCAACTCGGACAGCAACGGCGCGCTAGTGGTTCCCACAGAGCCCTGGCTCAGGAACGCGGCCGGCGTTTACGTGCCGGTCGGCTGGGGATCGGGCCAGCAATCCATGCCATCGGCTGTCCCGCTGACCAAATGGACGGTTGTCACCCCGCCGGCTGGCTCGTCGGCGGGGGCGGCCGTATACGTGGACCTCTCGGGGTCGTGGATCGCGGCCCGCGCCCGGGCATGGTTCGTCAACGACACGAGCGGCGCCACCACCTCCTGGTCCGTCGTGACCGCGAGCGCGCCGCCCCAGGCGCTCATCTACGCGTGGGTCACCAACGGCGCCGAGGCGACTTGGGAGGCGGTGACCGACGCGCCGGACGCAGTGCCCATGGGCGCGGCCGGCTCCATGGGTGGCACCACGGGGGCCGGTCCGTACCTGCGGATCACCCCGGCACCGGCCGTGACGCTCGTCCCGGGTGATTACACGATCGTATTGTGCCAGCAGCCATGAGGGGGCGGCGGCGTGAATGCGGCCATCGCCCGCATGTTGGCTCACGTCCCCGCGGGCGCCGGGCACGACCCCGACGCAATGCCCGCGCTGCTGTTGGAAGCATCAGGAGAGGGGTCCGCCGCCCTATCGGACCTGGCGCTGTACCTATCAGCCGCCCCGGCGTATTCGGCCGCCGTCCTCGGGGTTTACGCGACCACCGCCAACCCGCAGGGCGTGGCCATCGACCTGCACGGGCTGTCAGTGCGGCAGGTGGCCGGGCTTATGCCGTCTGGCGTCACCGCGACCGTCCTGCGGGACGGGCCGGCGGAACTCCTCCTCTGGCCAGGCCAGGCCGGGGGCGCCCAGGCCGGCCCGCTGCCCGTCACCCTGAGCCTGGCGACGGCTCCCCTCTGGCAACTGCTCGCGGTGTTCGCGCGCAGTCTGGAGTCGCGGCGGCGGACCCTGCAGTCGGCGATCGCCCAGATCAACATACGATCGGCGGTCGGCATGTGGCTGGACTGGTGGGCCGCCTCCCTGGGCATCACCCGCCACGCTGGCGAGCCGGATAGCCTGTTCGCCGCGCGGCTCGTGGGGACCACGCTGGAGCCGCGGGTGAACAACGTGGCGATCGAGCAACTCTTCGCCGCACTCGGCTATACGGTGACGGCCGCCGATACAGGCCCGGGGCAGGCCGGGGTGGACGTAACCTATCCCACCAACCGCCCTGCGGGGTTTGTGTACTCGCAGGCCCAAATCGTCGCCATCGTCGGTCAAGTCAAGGCGGTCGGCGTGCAGGCGGTCGTCAACTTCCTGTCGGCCTTCTCGGACGCGATCGGCCTCGGGCCCGATGCCGCCACTGCCACGACTCCGGGCGGCCCCATGGTCTGGGGATCGTCCGCCTATGCGGAGGCGAGCTTGGCATGATGAGGCGCGGGTGGCGAGTGCGCGGCGGCGGGCTCTCCCTGCGGAGCGGCAGGGTGCGGATCGTGACCACGGACCCCGGCGGGGCGGTCGTCTACGACTCGGGCTGGCGGCCAAATGTAACCACCGTCTACGCGGCGGCCATGGTGGCGGGCTGGATGACCGGGCGCAACAACACGGGGTACAACCCGGCACCACCGCCAAACATGATGGAGCTCGGTACGGGATCGGGTACGCCATCGGACACCGACACCGGGCTATTCGCCCCCGTTGCGGCCACGTTGCAACAGGTCAGCACGATGGGCCAGGAGAACGGCTCGCCCCAGACAGCCCAGTGGGTGTGCCAGTACTACGGGACCGCGAACAACGCGGGAACCTACACCGAGGTCGGGCTGTTCGACACCAACGGCAACATGTGGGGCCACCTGATGGAAAGTATCACGCTCACGTCGGGGCTTTCGACGACGATCACCTGGCAGAAGCCCTGCTCGACCTCCTGACGACGCCTTCGCCGTAACGCAACGCCCCGGGAGGCGCGGCGATGGCGTCGACGTTCAGCCTCTATGCGGTCGCCAATACGGACACGGCCTATGCCCAGGACATCGATCAGATCGTCTCGGCCCTTCAGGGGGCGGCCGACGCCGGCCCGGTGGCCTGGTTCGCGCCGATCGCCGCCCCCGGGACGCTTACGGCTGCCGCGGCCTCGGGGTCGGGCAGCCTGACCGGCGCCTACCAGTGGGTCGTGACCTTCATCACGGGCACCCCAGACGGGGCGGGCGCGCTGCACATCGCGGGCGAGACCGCAGCAGGCACGGCGTCGACCACCGTCTCGCTATCGGCGCAGAACGCGGACCTAACCGCCATCCCGATCGGCCCGACGGGCACCATCGGCCGGCGCGTCTACCGGACCAAGGCCGGCGGCTCGACCTTCTATTACGACTTCCAAATCTCGGACAACACCACCACCTCGTGGACCGACTCGACCACGGACGCCAGCCTCGGGGCCGCGACGGCGCCGACTGCGAACACCACGGGCACGGCCGTCACGTTCGGCGCGGGCGCGACGCTGCCTTCCGGCCAGACCCTGACCAACGGCGGGACGATCTCGGGCGGGACGCTCAGCGGGGCGACGTGGACCGGCGGGGCGTTCGCGGGGACCATCGCCGGCACGCCGACATACAGCGGGCGCCCCACCTTCTCCTCCGGCATCACGGGCACGGGCTCCACCGGCTCCCTCTCGGCCGGCTCAGGCATCCTCGGCGCCGCCAATGTTTGGGCCGGCCAACAGACCCTGCAGAACGCGGCCCTGATCGTCCAGGCTGCACAGTCGGGCAGCGCGGCCTCGTCTCCGAACCTCTGGCTCTCGGGCTGGACCGGCTCGGCAGGCACCTCTGCCGTCCAGCGCGTGGATTCCTCGGGGACCTGGCACCTCATGACCGCCAACGCGGCCGACCTCATCACCGTGACCCAGGCGGGGGCCGTGACCGCCACGGCGGGGCTCTCCGCGACGACGGGTGCCTTCTCTGGCGCGTTGGCGCTCAACGCTGGTGGTAGTCTCGCCAGCGGACAAACCCTGACCAACGGCGGGACGATCACCGGTGGCGTGGTCAACCCAGCGTCTGGCACGGTGTCGGGCGCATGGACGGTGGACGGCCTGCTGACGGCCAATGGCGGTATCAGCATGCCGTCCACTCAGACCCTGTACATTGGTGCTGGCTCTGACACCGCCCAACCAAGCGCCTTTATCATCGGCAATGCTACAGGCGCATCAACGTACACTCTTATCGGCACACCATACACTGCAGTTGGCGGTGTGACTGGTAATCTTTTTGGCGTAGGCCAGAACTCTGTTGGTTGGAAACTGGTACTTGACTCATACGGCAACCTCGGCGTCGAGGGCTCGTTCTTCTCGCAGACGCCCCCGCCATACAACTACAGCAACGCCTCCGGGGTGGACACCTCCTTCGGCGTCCTGAACTACAGCGCGGCGCTGGCAGCTTCAGTGTCCAGCAAAGAACTTGGCGGCACGCAGTTTCAAGTAGCGGGGGTAGAGCAGGCCGCAGATGTGTGGGAGGCGAGCACCGACTCCACTGGTGGGATTACAGCTCTATCCCGTCTCTGGTGGAGCTACGCCCTAAACAATCCCGTGCTCAATGTAGACTTCAGCAGCGGTGCGATGTATAGCTACAAGAACGTTCTCGACGACGGCAGCGGGTACATCACGGGCGCCAGCGGCATGACTCTCAATGGCGGCATCCTCATGCCCGGCGCCGGAGTTCACTTCTCCAACTACGACGCGAGCTTGCCCCTTAGCACCGGGTTTGGACTAACCAACAGCAGTACATTGGGATACCCCGCGTTTTTCTTCAACGGCGCGGGTATTGCCGCTACCGGCGCCGTCTATGCCCTGGCCAGCGCCACCAGCAGCGCGCGCGCCATCTCCCTCGGTGACACAACCGGCACCAAGGCGTGGATCGACGGCAGCGGGGCTGCTACACTTACTGGGACGCTATCGGTCGGCAATGCACCCTTGACTACCGACGCCGGCTCGATGTTCGGTGTGCAGGACACCGCCGCTACGACACCCTGGTGGATCATCCCCGGCTACAAGGGCGCAACAGCAACTAGCGGCTACGTCACCCTAGACATGCCCGGTACGGGCAACCTATATGTTTGGGATAACCTAGAGACAGCATTCGCCCTGCATGTGGACGCGAGTGGTTCTGGCATAGCCATATCCCTCGGCGACACAACCGGCAGCGTGGCCTGGATCAACTCCAGCGGCGATGCACAGTTTGCCGGTACTGGAGCCTTTGCCGGTAATGTCACTGCTCCTACCTTCGTCGGTGCACTCAGTGGCAACGCTAGCACAGCGAGCAGCCTGGGCAAGACGATAGAGGTCGAGATCACCAGGT
>JAJZMB010000115.1 GCA_021803205.1 Bacillota bacterium
CCGGACGAGCGCGAGGCCTGTGGGCTCGCACCCGTACAGCCCCACTCCCCCCAGTCTTCACCACATGCTGGGGGCCGCTGGTAGTATGTGCATGTTGCTGCGCTTGGGGTTTTCGTGGGAGGGCGCCCTGCTGCGGGCGTACGAGACGCATATCGCCCAGGTGGCGCTTGTTCCCCTGGCCCGGCTCCATCGCTACCAGGGCGCTCGGCGGCTGCTGAAACGGCTGCACGGCCTGAACTGGCAGGACGATTCTGTCGCAGATGCCTTGCGTGGCGCGGACCCGGACGCCAGGTGCTGCATCCCGTTCCTGCTGCTGTTCGGTCACCTACGGCCGGGTTACCCGTACCTGTTCTCCCGCAAGCTCACGACGCTGGTGCGTGAATCGGCCTTGTCGCCCCTGGCCGAAGATGTGGCCGCGATACGGTCAGCCGCCGAACGGTTGGGCTTCGGCAAGCGGCACATCGAGGCGTTCTTGCCCATGGTTATCCTGCGGAACCTCGTGCAGACGGGAAAACGGCTTCTGGCGCTGACGGAGGAGGACCTGGACGCGTTTCGGGCGGCCGCGGCGGGCCTGGGGGGCGGCCACAGGCCGGACGATCCGCCACTGGACGATCTCCCTGCATGCGGTCGAGAACGTGCTCTACCACATGGGCATCCTCGATCGTCCGGCCACGAACTTGCTGACGCGGCACCGCACCTGGGCGGAGCGACTGGCCGGGGTGCCGCAGGAGGCGCTGCGCACCAGCATGCTCCGCTACGTGGATCTCGCGGCTGCCAACCACCGCCCGGCGACAGTGCAGGGCTACTGCGTCTCCTTATGCGCCTTCGCCGGCTACCTGATCGAACACGCGCCCGAGGTGCAGGGCGTGCCCGATCTGCGCAGGCGGGAACACGTCGAGCATTGGCTCGTCTGGAACGCCGCGCGCCGATGCACGTTGCCCGACGGGACGTCCCGGCCCTTGAGCTTGGAGCATCGCAAGAACAGCGCCCTGGACGTCAAGGTCTTCCTGAACACGATCACGGAATGGGGCTGGCCAGAGGCTCCTGGGCGGCGCCTGCTTTTCAACAGCGACCTGCAGAAGCTGGACCAGACGCTGCCCCGCTACATACCCCACGAGCAAGAGGTCCGGCTCATGGCGGCCGTCCGCGAACTGCCCGACCCGTTCCAGCGTTACCCCATCGAGATCCTGCGGGCGACGGGGATGCGTACCGGCGAGTTGGTCGCCCTGGAACTGGATTGCCTGCATGAGGTGCCTGGACAAGGGACGTGGCTGAAAGTCCCGATGGGCAAGCTGCACACCGAGCGCATGGTCCCGGTGAGCAGCGAGACGGTGGCCGTGTTCGACGCCGTCGTGGAGCACCGCGGCGCCATCCGACCCCTGCCGCATCCCGACACCGGCCGACTCACCGAGTTCCTGTTCGTCCATCGCGGTCGACGCATCAGCCGTAACTATGTCCGCGACGGCCTGAGCCGGGCGGTACGCGCCGCAGGACTGGTCGACACCGAGGGCAGACCCCTGGCGATCACGCCGCATCAACTCCGCCACACGTTCGCCACGACCCTGGTCAACGGCGGCATCACCGTCCAAGCGCTGATGCGACTGCTGGGTCACGTCACAGCCGAGATGAGCCTGCGGTATGGCCACCTCTTTGACTCCACCGTGCGGCAGCAATACCAGGACGCCCTCACTCAGGTGAAGCAGCGGTACAATCCGGCCATGCTCGCGGTCCCCGTCGCCGGCCCCGCCGACCCTTTGGACGACCACTGGATCGATGCGCCTCGCTGGAAGACGCGACTCGCCCATGGTTACTGCCAGCTCGATCTCACCCGCCAGCCCTGCCCCCTCGCGAACGTCTGCGAGCGATGCCCGGGCTTCGTGCCGTTGCCCAAAGCCGAGGATACGATGCGCCGGCAGTTACACGGCGTCCAACTGCTCGTGCGCGACGCTGAGGCGCGCGGCTGGGGTCTGGAGGTCAAGCGGCATCGCGAAGTCGCCGAACGCCTGCAAGGGTTCCTCGACGCCATGCCGGAGGCGGCTCCGCCGGCCCGAAAGCCGCGTCGCCGTGCATAGCAAACGCGGTGTGGAGATGCCGCCGCCATGGACAATGCCGGCCCCGCTCCGCAGTGGCTTGGACAACGGCTGCGCCTTTGCCCACATCTCCCAAGCGTCGGCGACCGCTTCTGCCTAGCTTTTTCCTCGTTCGTCCCGGGCATCTCTGGAGCATCGGACAGAGCGCCTGGGAATCCGCATTACAATTAGCGCGTCAGGAGGGACTATTTTGGCTGCTCGCCGTGACCAGGTCCTGACCCTACGCTTCACACCTGGTGAAATCTAACTTTTGGCCGCGCTCCGCTTCAGCTTCTGTGCAGCCTCCCAAGCCGACGTCGTCAGCTTCGCCCTGGAGGACTTTTGCGCGCGGGTTGCGACGGGAGAACCGATGAAGGGGGTCCACGAACCTGCTGCGCCTCAGCTGTGTGCTGACGCTCTCCGTGCCTACCGCGCCGAAGAGCGCATCTCCTGGCGCGGCCGGCCGGCAACCTACGCCACGCCCCGTGAGCGCGCAGCCCTCGACCAGGCGCGCCGACTGGCTCATGCGGACCATTGAGTCGCGGCTCCGCACCGCCGCAGAAGACGTCGCCCTGCCCACTTATCTACAAGACCGTTGCCGGGCAGCCGCTGAGGCGCTCGACGCCGAGCGCGCACGCCCACTGATCCGCCGACCTGGACCTCCCCCCAGCGTCTACTGAGGCGCTCACCGTGGCCCAGCCTCCCGCGTTTCGGCCACCGCAGCCGTAATTCCACATAACCGGCCAGGCCATCGCCGTGCGATTCGATCCGTTCGATCTCGCCACCGTTCAGGTCTGGCACGACGGCCGGCGCCTGCCCGACGCCGCCCCGCTCCAGCTCAAGCGGTACCGTGATCGCCGCGTGGCCGGCACGACGCCACCCGCGCCGCCGGCGCCCACGGGCCTGAACTACCTGGAACTGTTGCGCCAGCGCCAAGCCGCCCAGCAGCAGCAGGCGCTGGGCCGCGTCAGCTACCAACTGCCCCGCCCGCAGACGGCCGCGGACCAAGGAGGACCCGCGCAGTGATCGCCAACTACTGCGGCCTGCGCCACATGCCCTTCACCGCCGACCTGCCCGTTCCCCACCTGTTCCCTTCCGACGCCTTCGGCGAGGTCGTCGCCCGGCTCCGCTACCTGATGGACGCCCGTGGGCTCGGACTGCTCACGGGCGAAGCCGGTGCCGGGAAGTCGACCGCGCTACAGGCCTTGGCCGCGCAATGCGACCCGGCGACCCACCCGCTGATCTACCTGGCCGACTCGCACCAGGAGCCGGCCGGCTTCTACCGCGACGTGCTCGAACAGTGCGGCGTGCAGCCGGCGCGCACGCGGCTGGAGGTCCGGCTGCAGTTCCAGCGCCTCTTCGTCGACTGGCACCGTCACCAGGGAAAGACCCCCCTGATCTGCATCGATGAGGCCCGCCTGCTCAGCGCGCTGATGGTCCAGGAGATCCGTTTCGCCACCAACTTCGGCCGATCAGCACCCCGGCTCGCCGTTCGCCATGGTGCTGATCGGCCAGCCCGAACTCCGCAGCCTGCTGCGGCTGAAGTCCCTGGAGGCGGTGGCCCAGCGCGTCACGGTGCGCTTCCACCTGTCGCCCCTGGACGAGGAGCGCACCGCCCTTTACCTCCAGCACCAGTTACGCGCCGCTGGCGGTGAGCGCCAGGTGTTCACCGAGGCGGCGGCCCGCCTGCTGCATGCTCAGACCCGCGGCCTGCCCCGCCCGCTCAACACCCTCGACCACCTGGCCTCTGGGACGTCGCCGTCCGCGGAGGCCAGGTGGTCGAGGAAGACCACGTGCGGCGGGCACTGGCCGACGCCATAGAAGCGTGAACGTCAGACCATATCCCGCCCCTTGGAGGCGACCCGCACGATGAAGCATCTGTTCCTGCCTGCGTTCAAACCGATGAGCTTCGTGACCACGGCCACTGCGACCTGGTCCGGTGGTGATCGGCTGCTTCTCGATATTTACCTGCCCGACCGTGAGGTCCGCCTGTGCTTCGGGGACACCGCCGTCATCGCCGCGCCCCAACGGGCCCTGCGCTCCCTGCTCGCCGACGCCCGGCGCCTGGGCGACGAGGGGGTCCTCTCCCACCTCGTCGCCCATAACCAGGACCGTGCCACCCTGCCTCGCGCGCTCAACATGTTCTGACCCGTCGGCCAGCCTCCAGCCCGCCGTCGCCTTTACCCACCGGAGGGCGGGGACCACCCCGCCCTCCGTCTCAATCAATTCCGACGCCATCTCACGCCGACTGAGACCGCCCGACCTGGACGTCCCCGCCTCCACACTCAGTGCTGCCAATCCACTTCAGCCCATCCCGGCGCCAACACGTGCCCGACGAGTTGCGCCCAACATTTGACGCCATTCTGGCGGGCGTCCGCGCGGATCTGGGGGCATACACCACACCGCATTACGTGCATCCGGCTGAAAACCACCAGGCGCCCGCCCTGCCCGGTCTGGTGAAATTGCCAGAACTCTGCCCCGGCCGTGCGGAATACGTGCCGAAGCGCTGTGCCATCCCGATTACCAGAGCCAAATC
>JAJZMB010000026.1 GCA_021803205.1 Bacillota bacterium
CTCGCTCGTGTCGGGCGCGGCCACGCGGGCGATCTCGGCGTCAAGGTCGTCGGGGTCGATGGCGCGGTTGAGGTAGCAGTTTTGGAACGTCTTGCCGTTCTTCTCGGTCGTCTTCAGCGTGAAGGCCACGCAGACGTCGATGATGCCGGGCAGGTGCTGCTCAAGTTGGCTGATAAGGGGCACGTCCAGGCCGAGGTTGTGCATGTCCTGCTTGATGTACTTGGCCGCGTCCAAGTCCCGCAGGACGCGCCGGTGGTTGTACTCGCCCTTCGACGGACCGGCGATGATGTTCATGGAGATGAGGAGCATCGGGGTCCCCTGCGCCTTGGTGCGCTCCCAGCGGGCCACGCCGATCTGACCGACGTAATCGCCGTCCGGCTTGTTGGCGAATCCGCCGGCCTCCCGGACCTCCGCCTGCTCCCAGGCGCCGTCGTAGGCCGCGAGTTCGTCCGTGCTCACGGGGTCCTTGTGGTTTGGCGCCGCCTGTTGGGACTGGCCGCCGCGGTTTCCGCCGCGGGGCGGGGGCGGCTGCTGCTGGTCCCAGCCCGTGTAGGACATCTACGCGACACCTCCGAAGCGCCGCGCTACGGCGGCGTCGTACTCTTTGGCGAAGTCGGCGTACATCGTGGATTCGTTGGGCAGCCACAGAGCGGGCGGCATGGACCAGCGGCTGCCCGCCTCGACGAGTTCCGTGGGCGCGCAGTACAGGGCGCGGCTTTCGCCGTTTTGCGTTTGTGCCGTGTCCAGGAAGAGGATGTGGTCCACGAACCCCGACAGGAACTCCCACGCCTTCTTGCTGCAGGTCGGCACGATCCGCGTGTACTCCGGCGCGTTCTTGGGCTTGATCGTGCTCAACTCGGAGTGGGAGATGAAGACGAGGCCCACGCCCTGCAGCGCCAGGTGGCTCAGGACGATCTGAAACTCGTCGGACACCACGCTCCAGCCCTTGCCCCAGTCAAGGTCGCTTTCGTGGGTGACCTTGTACTTGTCCAGGACGGCCTTCTTGCAGAAGCCGTACAGGATATCGACCGTGTCGACGACGACGGTCCTGTAACCGTGGCCGCCCGCCTTGATCTCGCCACAGAACTCGATGAAGGTCGCCCAATCGTCGATCGGGACCTGGGCCACCCGCAGGGCGTTCAGGCCGTCCTCACAGCGCGCGATCACGACGTCGGGGAACTGCGCCGCGAAGGTGGACTTGCCGATCTTGCCGCGGCCGTACAGGAAGATTTTCTGCAGCGCCAAGTCCGTCACCGGATCGGTCGGGCCGTCCGGCAACAGTCGCCGGCGCGAAGGAGCCGGGGTCGTGGGCGGGGTGGCGGCGGCGGCTCGGGGCGCGCTCGTCCGCGGTGCAGGCCGGGGCCCGTTGCCGGTCGCCGGCGGCAGGGAGCGGGGCGCAGGGGCGGGCGCCTCCTCGACGGGGGCCTGCGCCGGGTTCTCGGGCGCCAACGCCGAGTCCAACGGCGTCTCGGCCGCCTTCGGCGGTGCCGTCACCTGCGGGTCTGCGGCGGATCCGGTCTGCGGCCAGCCACCGGCCGGTGCGCGGCGGGGCGCTCGCGCGGGTGCGCTACTCAACGGTCTCTTCCTCCTCGGTGAGTTCGGAGTGTGGGGCGCGAATGACGAACAGGTCCTCGGCGCCAGGACGGCCGAGGCAGAGCGGCATGTAGTCGCAGCCGCCGTACTGTGTGCACATGGACGTGTTGCGGGGATGGAACCCGGCCCGCCGGTCGGCGAGGTACCGCTGCGTCTGCACCCACAGGTCTCGCTCGAACTCGGCGAGCGATTCCTGCGACCGCCGGAGGTCGAACTCGAAGAAGTAGAAGTCGCGCCGGCTCGCGTAGTCAGCGATCAGCCGCTCCCGGTACTGAGCCGCGGTCTCCTTCTGGGTCTGCTTGATGGACGGCTTCCGCGCCACCCGGTAGAGGACGGCCGCGATCTCGATGCCCCACTGCCGCTGCGCGGCGTAGGCGTACATCGTGACCTGCGTGTCCAACTCCAGGCGGTCCACGTACACCTTGTTCATCTGGCCGGTGGACTTGTATTCCTCGAGGACCCACTGCCCGCCCACGTCCACGATGCCATCGATCTTGCCGGCCAGCATGAAACTGCGGCTCGGACGGCCGGTGTCCGGGTTGACCAGCGGCACCCGAAACTGCACCTCTCGCTGGCCGCCCGCGTGGCGCGTCCACGTCTCCAGGGCGCCCGTCGTCATGCCCTCCACGACGGCCCGGTCGTTGGCCCACTGGTCCGCCTGCGTCTGGTCGTTGGGCCGGGGCATCACCCGGTCAAAGAGCGCCAGGGCCTCGGCGACGTCGCCGGTCTCGATGCCCTTGTGGAAAGCCGAGCCGATCGGGCGGGCCTTGTGCTCGATCCAGGGCGCCAGCCGCAGGTCGTAGCGGTAGTGGCCCTTGCGGGGGCAGTTCATGCGGGTGGACATGGACGAGTAGGTCCACAGTTCCAGGTCCTGCGTGACGGCCTCAGCCACGTCCCCCCACCCCCCGCCGAATCCGCGCCAGCCGCGCGCAGAGGTCCGCCACGTCCCAGGTGAGGTCGGCCGGCTGGGTCAAAGTCGCGTCCATTGCCCTAGCCCCTCTCGTCGCGTACACTGGGGCCCTAGCCCCCTCGGCCGTCGGCTCACACCCGGCGGCCTTCCCACGTCACCCCGCCGGAACGGCCTCACCTCCCCAGAGAGCCGCAACCCGCTCCCGCCGCTCGTGCCGCGCATGCGCCGGGGCTCGCCGCTCTCCGCGCATCCATCCCGGCATTCCGCGGGTCCGCCGCGGTCGGCCGTTGCCGCGCGCCGCGTAGGACAGTCCACCCTGCACGCCCACCATCCGGCCCCAGCGCGTCGGGTCGCGCCGGTCAAGACGGGCGGGTTGCAAGGGGCTCGCCTCCCCGAAGTCGCCGCGCCATGATCCGCTCGACCTCGCGCAGCGTCTCGGCCTCGGGCTGCTCGCCGTCCAGCGCCTCCAGCGTCAACAGGGAGAGCGCGTCGTCCTCGGTGCACTCCCCGGCCTTGACCTTCCGCCGCGCCTCCTGCACCTTGGCGACCGACACGACGCAGCAGAGTTCCGCCGCGAGGTGGAGGTGCCGACCGTAGTCGGCCATCGCCCGGTTGGCGACCCGCTGCATCTCCCCCGCGACCTCCCCAACGCCGGCCGCGATCTCCAGCGGCGTCCCCGCGACGGCCCGCTGCAGGGCGGCGGTCCACCGAAGGACGTCGCCGGCCGTGATGTCGGCCCGCTCGCGCTCCGCCAGGTCGGCGGTGCGGAGGGCGCGGGCGTCGGCGATCTGGTCGTGCAGGTCAGCGGGCATGGGCCATACCCCCGATACGACGTATCGCGACCCGCGGACCCCACAGGGCGCGCACCCAAACGGCGGTGCCGAACGCGCTCAGGACCCACATGCCGGCCGTGGAGGGAAGAAGGGCCTGCAGCATCGCCCCGGCGATGGCCTTGGCGGCCGGGGGAGGAACAGCGTTGCCGATGCGCTCCCGCCACCGCG
Source organism: Bacillota bacterium (assembly GCA_021803205.1). GTDB lineage: Bacteria > Bacillota > Sulfobacillia > RBS10-35 > JAJYVN01 > JAJZMB01. The sequence continues at coordinate 3,505 of JAJZMB010000026.1, forward strand.
CCTGTGACCGGCCAGCCAGCGTCAGGGGGCGCCCGTCGCGCATCGTCGTGGGGAACCCCTGCAGGGCGGCGAGCTCCAACGTGGTCAGGGGCCGGTGCCATGTCCCGTCCTCGGAGACGATCACCCACGCACCCGATTCGGAGTCCTCGGGCAGCCGCGGGTCCGCGACGGCCGCCGCGCCCTGGGCGTGGACGTCGCCCGCTCCGGTCACGGTGGGGGCCGATCCGTCCCACGGCACGACACCGTAGGCCCCGGCGTGCGGGGTGCAGCCGAGGCGCGGATCGGCGACCGACTGCGCGCCGCTCCCAACGCTGTCTTCTCCCGTCACGGTCTGCGCGGGCGCATCCCAGGGCCGCACCGACAGGTCGCCACTGTGGCGCTCCGGGCGCTCGGGGATGCGCGGGTCGGCGATGGCTTGGACGCCGTTGCTTGTGCCGATGCCGGCGCCGCCCGTGACGGTCTGCGCCGCCTCGCCCCAGGGGCTCACGGAATACGACCCCTGCCGGGGCTCGTGCGCGATGCGCGGGTCGGCGACCGACGCCGGCATGTTGCTCCCGCTGGCCGACGCGCTCCCGGTCACGGCGGGCGCCGGTCCGTCCCACTCGAGTACGCCCATCAGGCCGGGCGAGCCCTTGAAGGCCTTGCCGTGCTCGGTGCGGACTCGCGGGTCGGCCACCGCCGCAACCCCGTTGCTCCCCCGCACGGACGCGGCGCCCACGACGGTTCCGGCGGGCTCCTCCCAGGCGGCCACCTGAAACACGCCCTTGCGGGGCTCGTGGCCCAAGCGGGGATCGGCAACCGCCATGCCCGCGTTGCTCCCAAGGTTGGCGCCCTGGCCGGTGACGGTCTTCGCGGGCTCTCCCCAGCGCACGACGCGGTAGTGGCCGCGCCAGTGGTCGCCGGGGAGCCGGGGATCGGCGTCGGATGCGGCCCCCCCGGCCGGCCGGGTCGCGCCGGTCACGGTGCCGGCCGAGTCCTCCCAGCCGGTCACGCGATACAGGTGCTCGTAGTACCCGGCCGCCGGCTCGATCCGGTAGGACCCCGGCGCCACCGTCTGCAGGTCCCGCCAGTCGCCACCGGCCGG
>JAJZMB010000080.1 GCA_021803205.1 Bacillota bacterium
ACGGACGCAAATCGGCAAAAGCAAGCGGGACAAGGGTTTTCCCTCATCCCGCTTTTCGTTCCTCAGCACCCCATAGTGGCAGGTGCTACGCTCACTCTTAAACTGCCGCTAGGGCGGCCAACCCCGGGACAGACGCGCCCTTGACGCCCTCGCTTTTCTAGGGAGGGCGCGGCGTGGTCCGCTCGCAGATTTTGGTCGTGGAAAAGGAGTCTGCTTCGTGGGCGAGGGGCGCATTCGCGGATTGGAGCCCAGAAAAGTCTAAAAGCTCGTCGATCCGTCGATATTCTGGAGACACCATCCCTCATTGCCGCCAGAGCTCCTGCGGCGACGGGCGCGGCTTTACCGGGTTCCGGCCCATTTGCGGGGCGCCGTATTGCTCCACGGTTGTAAAAACACCATAATGATCCGTGCGTTTTTGGACGGGCGGCGACAGCCGGGCGCAAATGGAGGTTCGTAATGCTGCCGACCCCCAAGAAGGTCAAACTGGTTGCCGGGAGCGCCGAAGGTCCCACACCGCTCAATGCATTCGACAACGCCCTTCTGAGTGCGGGAATCGGAAACCTCAATCTGATCCGCGTTACCAGCATCCTGCCCCCCGGATGCATCCACGAAGAGGACTTTCCGGTGCCGCCGGGGTCTCTGACGCCCGCCGCCTACGGCTACCTGCTGTCTTCCCAGCCGGGACAGGAGATTGCGGCTGCGATCGGTGTGGGTTTCTGCGAGGAAGACTACGGCGTGATCATGGAGTTTGAGGGTCATTGCCCCAAGGAGGAAGCTGAGGACCGGGTGGCCGAGATGGTCCGTGACGGGTTTGCAGCGCGGGGCAAGCGATTGCGTGAGCTCAAAGTGCTGGCGGCGTCACACCGCGTCGAGCGCGAAGGCGCCGTTCTGGCGGCTGCCGTACTTTGGTATTAAAGTTCCGGCAGTGCTGTGGGCGTCCGGTAAGTAGCCTTTGCCGATGTGCAGGGCCTTCTGCGGGGATTCTCCCTGTCGGGGAGGACTCATGATGAATCTTTGGTGGACAGAGCAGCAGACACCGGGCCTGCGGCTCGGATTGCGGTGTGAGGAGATCATCGAGCGTCGTCGCAGTGCCTATCAGGAGATCGCCGTTTACCGGACGGCCGAGTATGGGCGCCTGCTGGCACTGGACGATATGGTGATGACCACGGAGGCGGATGAGTTCGTCTATCACGAGATGCTGGTGCATCCCGCTCTTTCGACAGTCACCAGTGCCAGGACTGTCCTGATTGTCGGGGGCGGCGACGGCGGATGTGTGCGGGAGGTCTGCCGGTACCCCGCTGTCGAGCGGGTGGTGCTGGCGGAACTCGACGGCGAGGTCATCGAGGTGTGCCGGAGGCACCTGCCTACCATTGCAGGCTCATTTGTTGATCCCCGGGTGGAGATCCGGGTGGGGGACGGAGTAGCGTATCTGGCCGACGTGCCGGCGGAAACATTCGACGTCATTCTGGTTGATGCCCCGGATCCTCTCGGACCGGCGGCGGGCCTTTTCTCCGAAGCGTTTTATGCGGACGCCGCCCGTGTACTCGCCCCCGGAGGGGTCCTGGCGGCCCAGACCGAATGCCCGTTCCTGCATGCAGACCTCATCCGCCGGGTGCAGCGAGTGCTCCGGGCGCAGTTTCCTGTGGTGGGGCTGTATTGGGCTGTGGTTCCCACCTACCCGGGGGCGATGTGGACTTTCAGTCTTGCGACCAAGGAACACACCGATCTGACGCGAGCACGGCGTCTGCCAGTTGGCTCGTCACGCTACTGGACCCAGGAGGTCCAGGCCGGTGCCTTTGCCCTGCCCACCTTTCTGCGGGGATTGGTGGAGGAGTCGAAGTGACGCCGGGTCCGCGGGTTTCGAGCTTCTTGGGGGCTGGTCCCTATGCGGCTGCGCGCTGGGTAATCTATGGTGCCCCTCTGGACGCGACAGTGAGTTTTCGACCAGGCAGCCGGTTTGGGCCAAGCGCCATTCGGAGCGCGTCGCCGGTACTGGAGGAATGGAGCCCGAGCCTGGGTGTGGGCCTGGACGAACGTCCGTTTTGCGACCTAGGCGATTTGGAATTCTCCCCTGGAGATGTGGACGGTGCGCTGGCCGCCATCGGCGAACTCACCGGACGCATCCTCGATGAGGACAAGAGGTCGCTGATGTTGGGCGGAGAGCACCTCGTGACCTGGCCGGCGGTGACGGCGGCCGCCAGGCGCCATGCTGGATTGCGGGTGCTGCAGTTCGACGCTCACGCGGACCTACGACTGGACTACATGGGGCGGACCGCCTCTCACGCGACGGTCATGCGTCGGGTGGCGGAGGCCATCGGTCCGGGGCGCTGCTACCAGGTGGGGATTCGCTCCGGCACGGCCGAGGAATGGCGTTTTGCCCAGGAAACCACCCGTTTTGCGCCAGGGGCCTCTGCCGTGCCCGGCCCATGGCACGCTGAACTGGCCCAAGGCCCGGTGTATGTCACTGTGGACATCGACTTCGCCGATCCGGCTTACGCGCCGGGAACGGGTACACCGGAGCCGGGCGGGGGCACGGCCGCCGACTTGCTGCGGGCGATCGACGGACTCCGCGGGCTTGACTTGGTGGGTGCCGACGTGGTGGAGGTGGCGCCAGCCTACGACCCCGGTGGCGTGACCGCTGTCTTGGCGGCCAAGGTTGTGCGCCAACTGCTGTTGCTCTGACGGGAAAGGAGCGTGCGTGTGCATCTGCTCGGGATGCGCCGGGAGGAGATACGGACCGGTCTGATACGGGCCTATGCCGCAGCCGTTGCTGACGCCATGCTGCCGGATGCGCCATTGCCGAGCTTCTCAGTTGACCCGCCCCGTGACGAAGCCCACGGGGATTTCGCTTGCAATCTGGCGATGTTAGCATCGGCTCGCATGGGCTTGCCCCCGCGCACGGTGGCCAAGTGTCTTGTTCAATATCTGTCGCCGGAAGCGATCGTTGACCTGGACCGCCTGGAGGTGGCCGGCCCCGGATTCCTGAATTGCTTCATGCGCCCCGGCTGGCTTGCCCCCGTCGTTGACGAGGTGCTCGAAGCCGGATCGGCCTACGGCCGATCAGAGCACGGCGCCGGGCGCCGCATCCTCGTGGAATTTGTCTCCGCCAACCCGACAGGTCCGCTCAACGTCGTCAACTGCCGAGCCGCGGCCTTCGGCGACGCGCTGGTCCGATGTCTGAAGGCCGTGGGTTACGCGGCTGAGGCCGAGTATTACGTCAACGATGCCGGTGGGCAGTTTCGCCGTCTAGGCCAGTCGCTGGAGGCGCGGCTGCGCGAGCGTCGTGGTGAACCGGCGCAGATCCCCGATGGTGGGTATCCGGGTGAGTATCTCGCCGAACTCGCGGCCGTGTATGCGCAAGAGCGGGGCTATCAAATCCTTGACGAGCCGTTGGAGGTGCGGGAGGAGCACCTCGGTCGTTTTGCTGTCGAGCGCATTTTGGAGAACCAGAAGCGGGTTCTCCTACAGTTCGGTGTGCACTATGAGCATTTCTACCGTGAGTCGGTGATTCGGGCGGAACGGGGTCCTGAGCGCGTGATCGATGCCCTTCGGGCTGCCGGACGGACGATGGAGCGCGACGGTGCGCTCTGGCTTTTGTCCACCGCTGGCGGTGACAACGACGACCGAGTGCTGCAGAAGAGCAACGGAGAATTCACATATCGCGTTCCCGACATCGCCTATCACGCTGGCAAGTTTGACCGGGGTTATGATCGTCTGATCGACGTCTACGGGCAGGACCATCACGGCGAAGTCCCCGCGGTGGTCCTGGCGCTGGAATGGCTGGGCTATCCGGTGGACCGGCTGGAGGTTCTGTTGACCCAGATGATCCGTCTGATTCAGGGTGGCAGGGAGGTAAAGATCAGCAAGCGCGGGGGCACCTTCATCTCAATGGAAGAGTTTTTGACGGACGTGGGCGTTGACGCCGCCAGGTTCTTCTTTCTTATGCGCACCATAGACAACCATATGGACTTCGACCTCGATCTTGCCCGGCGCCCATCTCAGGAGAACCCTGTCTATTATGTCCAATACGCACACGCACGTATCTGCAGTATCTTGCGGGGGCAGGATCCGTCCCTGTCAGTGGAGGCCCCGGACTGTCGGCTTCTTGCTCATCCGGCGGAAGTTGCACTCTGCCGCGCCCTCGGGACGTTCCCGGACGAGGTGCTCGCGGCGGCAGAGGGACGTGCGCCACATCGCCTGACGCTATGTGCCCGCCAGGTGGCAGAGCGCTTCCATGCTTTTTACGTACAATGCCGAGTTCTGGGGGAGGCGGCCGAGGTTGCGCGGGCTCGATTGGGGCTCTGCCGCGCCACACAGATCGTCCTGCAGAATTGCCTGGCTCTCCTGGGCGTGAGCGCGCCGGAACGCATGTAGATTCGACTTGATTCGATGCCGTTGCCCCTCCGGAGGAACCTCTGGACAACGTAAGTCTTCGGTGAACCCCGGCAGGTAGGCAGGGGGTTTGGGCGAGCAGGGAGAGAGGATCACGGCAGGGGTGCGGTGAGGACATTGCGGAAGTTGGGATCGAGCGGATAGACGTAGATGTCCTTG
>JAJZMB010000104.1 GCA_021803205.1 Bacillota bacterium
GCCGGCAGGCGTTCGCGCCGCACCGGCCAGCAAGGCAGCCCGGCGGCGGCAGCCGCCGGGGGAGAGGAAGCGGGTCGGGGCGATGCCGTCGGAGCGTCCGGTTCCGCTGCCCCCGCGGGTCAGGGTGCCGGCAGGCGTTCACGGCGTGGGCACCGCAGTTCCACCCCGGAGTCCGCTGCGGGCGCCGACGCCGGGGTGCCGCCCGCAGGCGCGCGGGTTTCCGGAACGGCCGCGCCTGCGTTTCCGAATATTCCGTCGCGACCGGTGCCCTCCGGCGGCCGCCGCGGAACCCCGGCATCGGCGCCCGCACCGGCGGGGGGACCCATCGCCGTTGTGGACTCCCCGCCCGTGGCCACCGATACGTCCGCTGCCGCCATTGCACCGAGGGCGGCGCCACCGCCGACGGGGGCACAGACTCAGCGTCCGGCTCGGGCGGCCCGCAACGGCTCCCCGGAGGTCGCGGCGCGGCGGCCTGCCGCGCCGGCGACTGCACCGCCCTCCGCAGGCGATGGCGCCCAGCGCGTCGCGTTGCGGCCTCCGGATGCGCCTGGCGGCCACACCCCTCCCGACAAAAGCAATGATCCGGCCGCTGTGAGGCCTGGGGACACCGTGCATCAGGAAACGGCGGACAACCCGTTGGACAGGGGATCGATACCGCTGCTCACGGAGGGTGATCCGGGCACGGCGCTTGCGCCGGCTCGGGTCCGCCGGCGGCGCGGTCGCCGAGGTGGGAAGCGCCACCGCCGGCGCGCCCTGGGAGCGGCGCCCGCAGCGGCCTCCGCTACCGACGCGGCGGCGCCCGCAGCGGCAGCACCCCGGCTTGAGCCGCTGCAGTCCGAGCCCGCGGCACCGTCGGTCGCGGGACGGCGCTCCGGGCCGGGGCGGCGGAGGCGCGAGCATGCCAACTCTGAGCCTCAGGTGTCGCCGAGCCCGAGTTTCGCTCAGAACGTGGCCGACTTCGCGGCGGAGTTCGGTATCGCCGTGAGCGAGGAGCGTTGGTTCCGGCAGGCGCTCTACCATGCCTCCTACGTCAATGAACGGGGAAACTTGGGCATTTCCTCGAATGAGCGGCTGGAGTTTCTAGGGGACGCCGTGCTCGATCTGGCCGTCGGCCAATACTTGTTCGAGCGTTACCCCGACATGTCCGAAGGTGACCTCTCGCGGCTGCGTGCGGCTGTGGTCCGGGCCTCCACGTTGGCCGCCCGCGCCAAGGCGATGGGACTCGGGCGGTTTGCGCTGCTCGGCAAAGGCGAGGAACGCAGCGGTGGCCGCCGTCGGCCGAACTTTCTGGCGGATTTGTTCGAGGCCGTGGTGGGCGCGGTTTTCCTGGACCAGGGTATGGGCGCGGCCACAGACTTCGTCCTCACGGCACTGCATGCCGATCTGGAGGCGGCGGCCGAGGGTTACGAGCACGCCAACTACAAGGCGCAGCTCCAGGACGCGGTGCAAAAGGACGGACAGCTGCCGGTCACCTACCGGGTGATATCGGCCACCGGCCCCGAACACGCGCGCATTTGGCAATGTGAAGTCCGGATCGCCGGCCGGCACTCCGGTGTCGGCCAGGGGCGCACCAAGCGCGCCGCCGAGCAGGAGGCGGCGCGCGACGCGCTCCTGCGCGGGTGGAACCACGCCGAGGATGGATGAACGTCCGCGCGGGAGCGCCGGGGGGGATGGGGGCGAGTGCTGCTGCGCCGTCTTGAGCTCATGGGCTTTAAGTCCTTCGCGGACAAGACCGTGCTGGAATTCGGCACGGGCATCTCCGCCATCGTGGGGCCCAACGGTAGCGGCAAAAGCAATATCACCGACGCAGTGCGCTGGGTCTTGGGCGAAGGTTCGGCGCGCTCGTTGCGCGGTCAGCGCATGGAGGACGTCATCTTCGGGGGCTCGTCCAAGAGGCGGGCCGTCCCTCTGGCGGAAGTGACCCTCACCCTGGATAACGCGGATGCCACCCTGCCTGTTCCGCACGCCGAGGTGAGCGTCACCCGCCGCGTCGATCGCTCCGGCGTCGGTGAATACTTTATCAACCGGGCACCCTGCCGCCTGCGTGATGTCCAGGATCTGTTCGCGGGCACCGGACTCGGGCGGAACGCGTACGCCATCGTCGGTCAGGGACAGGTCGACGAGGTCCTGCGCGCTCGACCATTGGAACGTCGCGCCATGGTGGAGGAAGCGGCAGGGATTACGCGCTATCGGCAGCGCCTTTTCGAAGGCAACCGGCGCCTCGCGGCCGCCGCGGTGTGCGAGGCGCGCATCTCTGACCTGGTCGCGGAACGGCAGCGGGCGCTCGCCATGCTCTCACGCCAAGCGGAGCGGGCGGAGCGCCATGAGCGCCTGGCGGCTGAACTTCGGGAATTGGAGATGCGGCTGTGGGCGCGGGAGTGGGACGCCCTGTCCCGGGAACGTGCCGCCGCCGCTGCCGCGGCCGATGTCGCCTCCGCCGCGTGCGATGCCCTCGCGCGGCGCCTGACCGAGGTGGCCGGCGAGCAGCGCAGGCTGGCGGCGACCATCGGGGAGGCGCGTGCGGCGCAGGAGGTTGCCTCGACCGCGCGCCTGGACGCGGAACGTGCCCTGGAGCGTGCCCGTCAGGCGGGATCCCTCGCGGCCGGCCTGGCGGCTGCGGCCGAGGCGGAGGTCGCCAGGGCCGAGAGCCGCCGCGACGACCTTCTGGCGCGGCGGCAGAGGGATGAGATGGAAGGTCTGGCCGCCGTGGCTGCCGCCGCGGAGGCTCGGCGGAATCTCTCCGCGGCGCGGCGGACGGCGGTCGAGGCGGAGGCGGCCCTGGAGGCAGGCGTGCTGGAGCGCCGTGGGACGGCGGCCGTCTTGGCGCGCGTGCAGCGCGACCTTTCTGCCGTCCGCCAGGAGTTGGCCGCCGCTGCCGGGGGCGACGCCGTCGCCCTGGAGGCCGCCCGGGCGGCCTTGCGGGGCGCAGAGGAGCGGGTGGCAGAAGTCCGGGCGCAGGCCGCGGAGGCGGGTCGGTCCGTCGCGGGCGCCCGCGACGCTCTCCGCGCCGCCGAGACGGAGGTCGCGGACGCGCGACGCCGCATGGCCGGTGTGCGCGCCCACCGGGATGCGCTTGCGCGCTTCTCCTCGGCGCTCCGGGGACGGATTCGGGTTTTGGCGCAGGTGGCGGCGTCGGGGGCCGGATACGCACAGGGACCACGGACGGTGCTCGCCGGTAAGGCGCGCGGTACGCCGGCCTTCGCCGGTGTGATCGGCAGCCTGGGTGAACTGATGGAGGTTCCGCCCAGGCTGTCGGCTGCCATCGCCTCTGCGCTGGGAGGGGCCCTCCAGGATATCGTTACCGCGTCCGCCGACGCGGCGCAACTCGCGATCGAAGGCTTGAAGGCCGCGCAGGGTGGGCGGGCGACGTTCCTGCCGCTTGGGGCACTGGCCGTGAGCCCGCTCCCGGCGGATCTGCGCGGGCTGGCGCGGCATCCCGGGGTCCTTGGTTGGGCGGCGGACCTGGTCTCCTGCCAAGATTACGTCCGGCCAGCGGTGGTCCATGCACTCGGACGGGTACTGGTCGCCGATGACCTGACGGTCGCGAGACAGTTGGCGCGGCAATCCGGATACCGGCTGCGTCTGGTCACACTGGACGGTGACGTGGTCCATCCGGGCGGCGCGATGAGCGGGGGCACGATTCGCGGCGACCGTGCGGGGGGGCTACTTGGGCGCGACCAAGAGCAGCGGCGCCTGCAGGATCGGCTTGCCGTGTGCGACCACGATCAGGAGCACGTGGAAGCCGCGCTGGCGGCGCTCACCGCGGCCCAGGACCGGTCGGAGCAGGCCCTCGCCGAGGCCCGGCGGGTGGCGGCCGCCGCGGATGCCCGCGCGCAGGTCGCGGCCGCGGCGGAGGCGGCGGCGCAGGACGACCGGGATCGCGCCGCTCGCCAGGCCTCGGCCCTGGTTGCACATCTTGGCCTGCGGACAAAGGCCGATCCCGTCGAACTCGGCAGGCGCGAGCGCGCGCTCTTGGAGGAAGCGGAAGAGGCCGGGATTCGGCTCGGTGCGGCCGAGGCGGAAGAAGCGCGCCTGCGTGAGGCGGCGACGGTCGCCCGTGTGGCGGTGGCAGCGGCAGAGGCGCACGTCGCTGCGGCGGAGACCGACGCTGCCCGACGCCGGAGGGAAGCGGAGGAGATGGCGGCACAGGTAGGTGAGGCAGAGGCGGACCGGGCGCGCGCATCCGCGGCGCTGGAGGAGCAGCGCCGCGCGGAAGCGGACGCGCGCACCCGGTCCGAGGAGTTGGCAGGCGCGGTGGCGGCCGCGGCAGAGCGGCTGCGGACGGCCCGGGCGACGGTGGCGGAACTGCAGCAACAGGCTGCCCGCATCGCGGGCCAGCGCGAGGAGGCGGAGCAGGTGCGCGAACACCATGCAGCTGAATTGCGCCGCAGCGAGGCCGCGCTGGCGAAGTCGGACGCATCGCGGGCCGCGTTGGCCGCCCGCCTGGAGACGGCGTACGAACTGAGCGTCGAAGCCCTCTCCCAGGTTGCCCCGTCGGAGCGGCCCGACGCCGATCGGGAGCGCGCCACGTTGCTGCGTGGGGCTTTGGGAGCACTGGGCGGGGTTCGTCCCGAGGCGGTGGCCGAGTACCGGGCAGAGGCGGAAGCGTTGACCGCGTTCGCCTCTGCGGCCGCCGACGTACGCCAGGCGGCGCTCGACCTCATCGCCTGGGGGCGTGAGATGGATGGCGCCCTTGGAGACCGGTACGAAGAGGCGCTTACGGCAGTGCGACGCCAGTTCGGCGCGATCTACGCGCGACTTTCCGGCGGTGGCGCCGCCGATCTGGTTTCTGTGACGCCGCTGCCGGCACCTGAACCCGGCCCGGAACAGCGGTCCGCAGGTGCCGCCGTGTCGTCGGCGCCTGCCGGTGGGCTGGAGATCGTCGCTCAGCCCACGGGAAAACAACTTGCCCATCTGGGTCTGCTCTCCGGCGGTGAACGCACCCTGGTGGCCATCGCCCTGGTGCTGGCCTTCCTGCAGGTGCGGCCGGCCGCCTTTTGTGTTCTGGACGAGATCGAGGCCGCGCTGGACGAGGCCAACGTCGGCCGGTGCGCCGCCTATCTGCGGGAGATCGCCCAGGGCACGCAGTTCATCATCGTCACCCACCAGAAGGGGACGATGGAGGCGGCGGACCGCCTGGTCGGCGTGACCATGGGCGACTCCGGGGTCTCGAGCCTCCTCTCGGTGCGGCTGGCCGGCTGAGCATGGGGCGAAAGTCCTGCTGCGCGGCATGCTCGGGCTCCGGACCCTAGTCTCTTCAGGCCTTCAGGGACCCGACCCTGAGTGGACTTCGCGCCGTGTTTGCAGCGGGAACGCGCTGGTGCGCCCACACGGGCCCCTCAGCCCCTGTTCTCCATCCCGCCGCTGCGGCCGGGCAGCGAGAGGCGGCGGATCCCGTCGGGGCGCGGGCGACACGCCCGGGGTGGGTTGCGGTCTTCCCAGGGGTCCCGGATGGTCGGAATGCAGCGCTGAAAGGGGCGAAGCACTGGTCGACCGGTCGGCGCGCGCGCCGGTGACCAGGTGGATATGGCACAGGAAGCGGCTCCCGGACTGTTCGGCCGGTTGCGCGTGGGGCTCGGACGCGCGCGTGACGGCCTGTTCTCCAGGATTCAGGCGGTGGTCGGTGGTCGGCGGGCACTTGACGCGGAAACCATCGAAGAATTGGAAGGCGTGCTGCTTGGCGCGGATATGGGGGCCGCGGAGACGGAGCGGTTGATCGGGGTCCTGCGGGAAGCCGCGGCGACCGAACGCCTGGCGCCAGAAGAAGTGCCGGAACGCCTGCGCGAACTTGTCGCCGGCGATCTGCGCGGCGCGGCGCGACCACTGCGCCGCGCCGCGTCGGGCCCAACGGTGGTGATGATGGTGGGCGTTAACGGTAGTGGCAAGACGACCACGGCCGCAAAGCTGGCGCACCTGCTGCGCAGCGAGGGTGCCACCACGCTCCTGGCTGCGGCGGACACCTTCCGCGCCGCGGCGGCCGAACAACTGGGGGTGTGGGCTGGGCGCGCCGGCGTCGACCTGGTACGGCATACGGCGGGCGGTGACCCCTCGGCGGTGATCTTCGACGCCGTCACCGCCGCACAGGCGCGCGGGCTCGACAGCGTAATCTGTGATACGGCCGGACGCTTGCACAACAAGGCCAACCTGATGGCCGAACTGCAGAAGATGGTGCGGGTGGCCGGCAGAGCCTGTCCCGGGGCGCCACACGAGGTCCTGCTGGTGCTGGATGCCTCCACCGGACAGAATGGCTTGGTACAGGCGTGCGTTTTCACCGAGGCGGTGCGCGTCACGGGACTGGTGCTGACCAAGCTCGATACCACGGCGCGCGGCGGCATCGTGCTCGCCGTGCACCGTGCGCTTGCCCTGCCGATTCTCTATGTGGGCGTGGGCGAGGGCCTGGCCGACCTGCGGCCTTTCGATGCCGATGCCTTCGCTACGGCTGTGCTGGGCGCCGATGGTGCGTGAGTGATGGCGAGGTCGGTACCGGTGCCCGGCGCAAGGACCGGCAGGCTGTGGGCGGGTGTTGCGCTCGGAGCGGAACCCTGCGTCGGCTGCGCGGTGGGCCGCGGTCCGAAGGCGTCCAGCATCAGACGGTCCAGGCGCCGGGACAGGGACAGGATCCGCGGATCGGTGAGCAGCGTTCCCGCATCCAGTAGGTCGGTGGCGGCGTGGCGCAGGGCAAGAACCTCGCGGCACCAGCGTCGCGACGGCATTGGGGCGTACACAGGCACACTCCTTTGCTGCTCCAGACCCACGGGCAGACGCGCCGCGCACGCGAAATCCGCCTGTCCTGCGGGGCCCCACCCGTGGGCCGGCGCAGGGTTGCCGCGCCGCGCAAGGCACGCGCACCCCCCGCGTAGAGAACCCTCTATCCGGATATTCGTCGCGCGGTGCCCAACGTTGAGGGCCAGTTCCGGCGCTGCCGCGCGCACCACGTCGGGTGTCCGGTTGCCGGCCCACCCGCACGCCGGCACCGGTGTTGACAATTACGTGGCGCGCCTCTACGCTGTCGTCGTTGTGTCAAGCATTTGTCCTTCACAGGAGGGACGCGGTGCGGGCGGCGGTGGGTCCGGAGGAGCGCATCGCCAACCGTGATCGGGTTGCGGAGCTGCGCGACGTGTACGGCTCCCTCCTCACTGCACGCCAGCGTGAAATGCTCGCGTGGTATTACGAGTACGACCTCTCGCTGGGGGAGATCGCCGAACAGGCGGGGGTGAGCCGTCAGGCGGTGCACGACCTGCTCCGCCGTGCGGTGTCGTTGCTGGAGGGGTACGAGCGGCGCCTGGGTTTCACCCAGCGCTCCGCGCTGCGCAAGAAGACGGCCCTGTCGCTGCTTGGGGAGATCGAGGCCGCACTGCGCACCGACGGTGAGACGCGGTTGGCCGCCCTACGCAGTGCGGCAGGGTTGGCCGAACGGATCCTGGACGACTGAACTGCGGCCTGCGGGGAGGGATATCTCTGTTCGACAGCCTGACGCAGCGGCTGGAGTCGGTGTGGCAGCGCCTGCGCGGCAAGGGACGCCTCACGCCGGAGGACGTCGATCAGGCCCTGCGCGAGGTGCGCCTCGCACTCCTGGAGGCGGACGTGCACTTCAAGGTCGTCCGGGACTTCGTCGCGCGCGTCAGGGAGCGGGCTGTGGGCGAGGAGGTCATGAAGAGCCTGACTCCCGCCCAGCAGGTCGTCAAGATTGTGCACGAGGAGATGCAGGCGCTGATGGGCGCCACCGGCGCCCGCCTGCAGATGTCGCCGCATCCGCCCACTGTCATCCTGCTCTGCGGTCTTCAGGGTGCCGGCAAGACTACGTTTGCGGCCAAGCTGGCTGGGTGGTTGCAGCGGCAGGGCCGGCGGCCGCTGCTGTGCGCCGCCGACCTACAGCGCCCGGCGGCAGTGGAGCAACTCCAGGTGAACGGACGCCAGGTCGGAGTGCCCGTGGTGGCGCCTGAACCGGGGCAGCACCCACAGGACGTCGCGGCGGATGCTGTCGCCCGCGCCCGCAGCCTGCCCGCCGACGTCGTGATCGTGGACACGGCGGGACGCTCTCAGGCGGACATCGAGCTCATGACAGAACTGCGGACCGTGCGCGACCGCATTCATCCCCACGAGGTGCTGCTTGTTCTGGACGCGATGGCCGGCCAGGACGCCCTGGGGGTGGCCCGCGGCTTTGCCGAAGGAGTCGGAGTCGACGGGGTGGTCCTGACGCGCCTGGACAGCGACGCCCGCGGCGGCGCCGCCCTCTCCGTGCGGGCGATCATCGACCGACCGATCAAGTTCGTCGGCAGCGGCGAGCGTCTCGACGCCATCGAACCTTTCCATCCCGAACGAATGGCCTCGCGCATCCTCGGGATGGGGGATGTTCTCGGCCTGATCGAGCGTGCGGAGTCCGCCCTGGACCGTGAGAAGACGGCCGCCCTGCAGGAGCGGATCGGCAGGCACGGGCTGACGCTGGAGGATTTCCTGGAACAGATGCAGGCCTTGCGGCGCATGGGACCGCTGGACCAACTGCTTTCCATGATCCCGGGCCTCGGAGGCAAGGCGCTGCGCGGAGCGGGTGCGCCGCAACCGGATGAACGCGAGCTGGGACACATCGAGGCCATCATCCGGTCCATGACCCCTGAGGAACGCCGCCGACCCGAGATCATCAAGGATAGTCGGCGGCGGCGCATTGCCCGCGGGTCCGGCACATCTGTTCAGGATGTCAACCGTTTGTTGCGCCAGTTTGAGGAGGTCCGAAAACTCATGCGCGGATTGGCCCAGGGTCGACTGCCGGCTGGCATGCCGGGTATGCAGCTGGCCGGCGGGACGATGCGGCGGAACCGGCAGCAGGCGGGCCGGCGCAAGCGCCGCTGACGGGTGCCGCCGGCACGGGACCGGGACCGGCGACGGAGGGGGTGAGCAGACCCGCGGCAAGACGCCCGTGGTGCGGCGGAAGGCGAGGAGCCCGCCGTGGTCGGGGGATCGGACGGAGTGCGATCCGGAAACGTCGGAACCGTATCGGGATGGAGGTCGGATCAGGACCATGGTCAAGATCCGTTTGCGCCGCCAGGGCGCAACGAAGCGCCCCTTTTACCGGTTGGTCGTCGCCGATTCACAGTCCCCGCGCGACGGACGCTTCATCGAGGAGATCGGATACTACAATCCCACGGAAAACCCGGCGGTGCTGCACGTCCAGGAGGAAGCGGCCCTGCGCTGGCTGCGGCGCGGCGCGCAGCCTTCGGAGACGGCCCGGGCGCTGTTGGCCAAGGCCGGAGTGCTCAAGCGCCTGCGCTCTGTCGAGCCTGGCGCCGCATTGCCGGAGGCGTAGGAGCGCACCGCGCAAGCCGACCGCTGTAGTAGCCTGCCCCGGTTTGCCGTCTCGCGGATCCCCACGGCGACGCGCCCGGTCCATGGGTGGGATGAGCGGCGCTCGTTCCAGGCGGCGCTCACCACGCGGGGGCCGTGTGCGCCAGCAGGCAGCGGCGGTGGTGCGGTGGCGACGGGTCGGGCCATCGCCAGCAGGTGCGGCGGGCCTGTGCGCGTGCGCCGTTGGCGTGCGTGGCGCGGGCCGGCCGGTTCGCCCCGGGGGGCAGTGCCGGGGCGCGGGGCGGAATGCCAGCGGGGTTCGCCCGGGGCCTTCCGGCGGTGGGTGCGCGTAGAAGCGGACGGGTGCCCTCCGGCGTGGAGCGCAGGGACCGGGAGCAGCCGCGGCGGGGCGCCGCAGAATCCGCGGAGGTCCGCCACACGGGAGATTGTGGCAGCCACCAGGCGGCGCATTGGCCCGCGGTGCCGCAGCGGGCCGCCACCGCCGCGGAGTCCTGGTGGCTCTGGTGGTCCTCGGCCGACCTGCGCCCTGGCGTGTGGCGGGCCACCCCGCAGGGGAGGGTGAGAGGGTGCGCGAACTCGTCGAGTTTCTCTGCAAGAGCGTCGTCGACCAGCCGGATCAGGTCCGCGTGACCGAGGTCGAGGGCGAGACGGCGGTCATCGTCGAGATCCACGTCGCCCCCACGGACACCGGCCGGGTCATCGGGAGGCAGGGGCGGATCATCGCCGCCATCCGCACCCTGGTTCGCGCGGCGGCGATGCGGCAGGGTAAGCGAGTGGTTGTAGAGGTGATCGAGTGAACGCGCACATGAGGCGCCTGGCGTGAGCGCCGGCGAGTTGATTACCATCGGCCGGCTCGGGGGCCCGCACGGGCTGCGCGGGGAGTTGCGCTTCTTTCCGGATACGGATTTCCCCGAGCGCCTGGTGCGCGGCCGGAGGGTGGCCGCATGTCCTGGGGCGGGAGAGCCGGTGTGGACCGAGATCGACGGGGTTCGTCCCCTGGGCGGGCGCGGGTTCGTGGTAGCTCTGACTGGACTGCGCTCCCGGGAGGCTGCGGAGCCGTACGCGGGCGGTCGGCTGTGTGTTCGGGCGGCGGATCTGCCGCGGTTGCCCGATGGGCAGTACTACCATCACCAACTGATCGGTCTGGAGGTGGTGCGGGCAGACGGGCGGGTGCTCGGTCGCCTTGCCGATGTGCGGCAGACGGGGGCGAACGACGTCTTTGTGGTGTCGCGGCCCAAAGGGGCGGACGCGCTCATCCCGGCCATCCTCGATGCGGTTGCCCAGATCGACCTCGCATCCGGGAGGGTACGGCTGCGCCGCCTTCCTGGTCTGCTCGACGACGAGTAGCACGGCCTATCGGACCGAGCCCGCACGTGGCGCATCCAGACGGCGGGCAGATCCGATTCGGCGGCTGGCACGGCGAGCTGTCCGGGTGCGGCGGCGGACCGGTGGCGAAAGGGAGGACGTGGACCTGCGCATCGACATCCTCACCCTCTTCCCGGAGATGTTCTCGGGTCCGTTCGCAGGGGGCATGATCCGCAAGGCCACGGAGGCCGGCATCTGCGATCTGCGCGTCCACGACCTGAGGGATTGGGCGCACACGGCCCACCGCGTCGTCGACGACGAGGTCTTCGGGGGAGGCCCCGGGATGGTACTCAAGCCGGAGCCGATCGTCGCCGCCTGCGAGGCCCTCGTCGCGAAAGGTACCGGCCGCCTGGTTTACCTGACGCCGCAGGGGGTGCCCCTGGACCAGACCCTGGCCGGGCGCCTCGCGTTGGAATGCGGGCTCGTCCTGCTCTGCGGGCGCTACGAGGGCGTGGACGAGCGGGCGCTGCAGATCCTGCGGCCCCTGGAGATCTCGATCGGGGACTACGTGCTGACCGGGGGAGAACTGCCGGCGATGGTGCTGGTCGACGCGGTGGTGCGCCTCCTGCCCGGGGTGCTGGCTGCGGGGGCCGCCGCCGAGGACAGCTTTGCCACCGGGCTCCTCGAAGGGCCCCAGTACACCCGGCCGCGGGTGTTCCGGGGCCTTGAGGTCCCGGAGGTGCTGCTCTCCGGGGATCACGCCCGCATCGCCGCCTGGCGGCGATACGAGGCACTGAGGCGCACCTGGCGTCGCCGACCAGAACTGCTCCGTTCCGCGCCGCTGTCGGCGGAGGATCGCCGGATGCTCCGCGCCGTGATGGCAGAGGAGCCGCCGGCGGGCCGCACGCAGCCGTAGGAGGGTGTTGCCAACGTCCGCTTCTGCAGCACCCTCGGGCTTCGGCATCTGGTCCGCGCACGCTTCCGGAGATGAGGCCATCGCCGGAAGCGGCTCTTGCAACGACGTGCCCGCGCCGCTGCAGAGGTCGGCTTCCAGGTCGGACGCGAACCGTGGGTCCTCAAGGGTCACGGGGCTTCGGAGCAGTGGTCGCGCAGCAGCGGATGTTTGCAGTGGCCACCTGGTCGCCTGTGCCCGAGTCGCGGAGGGCGGCACGGGCGCGGCCGTCTGTTCTGTTATAGTAAAAGCAATGCCATAGAGGGGGCTGCCGGATCATGGATCTGATCGCCGCGATCGAACAGGAGCAACTCAAGCAACGCCCGAGTTTTGCGCCGGGCGACACGGTTCGTGTCCACGCGGTCATCAGCGAGGGCGGGCGCGAGCGCATCCAGGTGTATGAGGGTGCGGTCGTTGCCCGGCGCGGCCGGGGCTTGACCGAGACCTTCACGGTGCGCCGGGTCGCCTCCGGGGTTGGGGTGGAACGCACCTTCCCACTGCATTCGCCGCGCGTGGACCGGATCGAGGTCACACGCCGCGGCCGGGTCCGCCGCGCCAAGCTCTTCTATCTCCGCGGGCTCAGCGGCAAGGCTGCCCGTATTCGCGAGCAGCGCCGTGATTCCTGATCGACGACTGCCGTGCGCCGCACCCGTCTCGACCGACGGCCCGCGCGATCCGCGCGGGCCGTCGGCGCCCGGATGGGCCTTCGGAGGTGTCTGGTGGGAACGGCGACAGGCGATGGCCGCGGTGCGCTGACCGGTCATATGGTCCGTGCTGAGCGTGCGCTCCGCGAACACCTGGGAGTTGTGGACGTGGTCTGGGAGGTGGCCGACGCCCGCTGTCCGGGCGCCAGCCGGAATCCGCGCCTGCGCCGCCTGTGCGCGGGCAAGCCGGCTGTACTGGTGCTCTCCAAGGCCGACCTGGCAGAGGAGGATGTCACGCGACGCTGGATCGCCCGCCTGCGGGCGGAACAGGTGACCGTCGCGATCGATCTGCGCGGCGGGGATGAGATCATGAATGTCCTTTGGTCCGCCACCCGCTCGGCGCTGGAACCTGCCCGGACCGGCCAGCGCCCCCACGAAACCTGTCGAGCCATGGTGGTCGGTATTCCCAACACAGGAAAGAGCACCCTCCTCAACCGGGCGACCGGTGGCCGCCATGCGGCCGTGGGCGCCGCTCCGGGTGTCACGCGCGGGCCGCAGTGGGTTCGGCTGCCCCAGGGCGGCCAGGTGCTCGACCTTCCCGGCGTCATGGCCCCGCGGCTCTCGGGGTGGGCGGTGATCTGGCGCCTGTGGGCGATCGGCGCCCTCGGAGCACAGGCCGTCGATGCGGAGACGGCGGGGGGCTCCCTTTGCGAATGGATCCAGACCCGGCACCCGCGCACCCTGGAGGGACGCTACGGCATTGCGGAGCGCGAGATGCGCGACGGCAGCGCCGGGTTGGCGGCCATCGCCGTGCGGCGGGGACTGCTCTCCGCCGGGGGAGTGCCCGATGGCAACCGGGCGGCTGCGGCGCTGCTCGCGGATTTCCGCCGCGGCCTTCTGGGCGCGGTGACGTTGGAAGTGCCCGCCGATCCGATCCGGGAAGGGGACGGCAGCACTGAGCGGGGGGAAGCCGCCCGTCCCTGACCGCGAGGCGAACGGTGTGCCGGCTGCGGGTCCCACGCTGCTGTTCGAGCGCCGTCTGTGGCTGCAGGGCCTGCAGTGGGTGGCCGGCGTCGACGAGGTGGGTCGCGGCCCGCTGGCGGGCCCTGTGGTTGCAGCCGCGGTCATCTTCCCGCCCTGTGTTGCCCCAGACCGCCTCCCGCCGGTCGACGACAGCAAGCGCCTCTCGCCCCGCGTGCGGCAGGAACTGGCTCCGCGCATCCGGGAGGCGGCGCTGGCCTTCGCCGTGGCGGTGGTTGATCCGTGCGAGATCGACCGGCTGAACATCGCCCAGGCGAGCTTTGAGTGCATGCATCGAGCCGTGGAGGCGCTCCAGCCGGCGGCGCAGCACGCCCTGGTGGACGGGTTGCGCAATCCTCGCCTGAGCGTGCCCCAGACCCCGTTGCTCGGTGGGGATGGGCTGTGCGTCAGCATCGCGGCCGCGTCGGTCCTGGCGAAGGTGCACCGGGACGGATTGATGCTCTGGTATGACACGGTGTATCCGGGATACGGCTTCGCCGATCACAAAGGCTATCCCACGGCGCGCCACCGCGCCGCGCTGCGGGCCCTGGGGCCAAGTCCGCTGCACCGCCGCAGCTTCCGCCTGGAGTAAAGGGGCGGGCGGCCCAGACTGCTCGCGGGGCCGCGCTCGGGCTTTGTCCGCCCGCAACCCGGACTGCTCTTCGAGGCCCAGAGCCCGTATCAGTTCATCCCGGTGGTGCGACGCGGCGAGTACACTGATCCCCCTGGGCGCCCAGATCGCCGCCGCCTGGCGCCCGAACGACGGTGGCGCCGGGTGGCTGCTGACCGACAAGCGATCATCCATCGACTACCTGACCGACCTGGAGCTTTGGAGCGCCGCCCGGCTCGGCATGCACTGAGGCACCCGGGCTTTTCCCGGTCTGCATGGCCGGCGGCGTGGCGCCGTAACCTTGCTCCGAACCGACCCTGCCCTGGGGGGGTACGGGCCCGTGCGTGCATTGGGGGCGTGGGCCGCGGTGCTGACCGCGTCGATTTGGATACCGCTGCTGGCCGGATTGCGGCCGCAGGCGCCGCTCGGGTGTGCACTGGGAGCCGTGCAGAGCCCGTGGGCTCTGTTACAATTCGTCGCCGGCGGCCAGGCCGTGGCGGGTTCCCCGCCCGGTCCGCCGGGTCCCAATCCGCTGGCGGGCAAGCACGTGCAGCTGGTCATCGACGCCGGGGCGCGCCGGCTGTACGTGTTCGCCGATGGCGCGCTCTTTGCGTCCTGGCCGGTGGCGGTAGGCACCCCGGCCACTCCCACGCCCATCGGTCATTGGCACATCAAGACCAAGGCCGTCTGGGGCGGAGCGTTCGGGGCCCGCTGGATGCAGCTCAGCATCCCCTGGGGCACCTACGGTATCCATGGCACCAACAACCCCGGCTCCATCGGCTCTCGGGCGTCGCACGGCTGCATTCGGATGTTCAATCGGAACGTCGTCGAACTGTATCGGCTGGTCCCGGTGGGTACCCCGGTCGACATCCGCGGCCAGGCGGTGGCGCGGTTCGGAGAGGTGCGACGTGTCATTGTGCCGACGCTGGTCGGATCGGATGTCCTGCAGTTGCAGCACCGGCTCCAGGCCCTTGGCTATGGCGCGGGTGCTGTGGCCAACGGAGTATACAGCGGCAGATGGGTGGAGGCGGTCAGGGCCTTCCAGGCGGCGAGCGGGCTCAAACCCACGGGCGTGGTCGACTATACGACGGCGGAGCAACTGGGGTTGCGGCCGCTGGCCGACGATCCGGCGCTTCGGCCGACGCCCAGGGGGGCGCCGGTGGAGCCGCCACCGATCCGACCCGTCCAACTGCCGCCTCCGTCGACAGTGGCGCGTTGGGTCGCGCCCGGCACCCCGTGATGGGGTACGAGGCGGGACCTGACCGGAACTCGGCAAGGTTGTTCCGGTCTCCGTTGGAGCCATGCCGGCCAGGAAGAATCTGGGGTCTGGCGGGTAGGCGGATGCACGGGCAGCCGCTTCTGGGGCGGGACCCCGCCGCCAGGGTCGGGTGCGGTTGGCAGCGCCCGGCATTGTCGCTAAACTCAGTGAAAATGCGCGGCAGCGGAGCGCGACGAAACGAAACGAAATGGAATCGGGCCGGGCCCGGCGAATGTGTTTGGCGTGCAGCCGGTTGGGGGTCGGACGGGACATCCGGGACCGCAGTCGGTGCGGCAGCCACGTATGCGTATGCGCCGTGGGGATTGGCGTGGCTGCCGCGCCGGCTGGCGGCGGCTCGGGTACGACTCTCCGCCCGGCACCGGTCCGCCGGCCCGACAGACCGGCCCGGGCACAGTCTGGGAGGACGATCGTTGCAGCGTTCGAAGGCCTGGCCCCATAAGAACGCCCCCGGGGACGTGGCGGCGCGTCAGGAATTGGTACGCCGCGCAGCCGCCTGGCAGACTGAGGACGAGGTGGCTCTGCGCTTCCCGGAGGATCTCCCCGGTGGGGCCGCCGCCTTCGCAGGGGTTGCCGAATGCCTGACGGGTTATGTGGCCGTTCCGGTATCCGTGCTGGGACCGATGTTGATCCATCTTGGATCCTATCACCTCGATGAGCGCGGAGGCATCGTCGAGGAGCGGCGCGAGCCAGGGGAAGAGGTGCTGGTGCCCCTTGCGCAGACCGAGGGAGGCCTCGCTCTGTCCATGAAGCGCGGCGCCATGGCCACGGCCGCCTCTGGCGGCATCCGCACCTACGTGCTCGCCGACGGGATCACCCGGGCGAGTTGCTTTCAGTTCGAGGACACCGGGCGGGCGGTCTTCTTCTCGCGCTGGATCGAGGATCGGCTCGCCCAGATGCAGGCCTGGCTCGTCGATCCCGCCAATCCCCTCTGTGGGCGGGTCAGCGCCAGCGGTGTTCCCCTGCTCTCCCGGCATGCCCTGCTGCGCGATGTCCGGACGCACGTGCTTGGGCGGTCCTGCCACGTGATGTACCGGTTCACCACGGGCGATGCATGCGGTCCGAACATGATCACGCGGAACGTATACGCGCTCAATCACGACTTCGTCACACCGAGGTTGCACGCGGAGGCGGGCCTGGAACCGACCCTGGTTCTGCTTGAGGCCAACATGGGCGGGGACAAGAAGCCTTCGTATCAGTATTTCCAGGAGGGCCACGGGAAAACGGTGGTCGCCGAGGCCACCCTCAGCCATCGCGTCATCGCCCGGCACCTGCATTGCAGCGCCGCCGAGGTGGTGACGCTGCAGGACATCGGCCTTCACGGCAGCCACGCGAGCGGGATGCAGTCCGCGGCGTTCACCCCGGCGTCCGCGATCGCCGCGCTTTTCGCGGCGACCGGTCAGGACCTGGGCATGATCGGAACAAGCAGTATGGCGCACGGGACAGCGGAGGTAACCGCGGACGGTTTGCACATGACCCTGCGGCTGCCGGGGCTAGAGGTGGGCACAATCGGTGGGGGAACGGTCCTCCCGCACGCGCGGGCATGGCTTGATCTGCTCGGGTGCGGCACCCCCGGGACGGTCTACAGGTTTGCGCAGATCGTCGCGGCGGCAGCCCTGTGCCTGGAGATCTCCGCTTCCGCGGCGATGGCGGGCCATGGGAGCGCGAATTTTTATCAGGCCCATTTGGAACGAGGCGGGCTGCGTATACGGCGGAATGCTCCGAATGTCGCGCGCTGACGCGATCGTCTGCGCATGCGCCCGGCCAAAGACTGGCAGCACGGAAAGGATTGGCGCCACGCAGCGCGAACGGTGTCCGTCATACTGGAGACCAATGGCGGCGGCAGGGTTCGCGGCGGGGCCGGAAGCGGGCGATGGCCCGCTCCCGCTGCGAGGGCACCCGTTGTCGGTTGCGCCGGGCACCGCGTCCGGAAACCGGCCGGACGGGATGCCTCGGCACAGAAAGGATGGGCGCCGATGATCCGCCTGTTCCCGAAGATCGATCAGGATGACCTGATCGTCCGTCTGTTCCATAAGGCGGTCGCCAATCAGTGGTCCTCCGACAGCCTGGACTGGGAGGTGCCGCTTGGCCTGACGCCACGGCAGGCGGTGGCCCTGACCAACGTCATCACGCCGGTCTACCTCGGCGAACAGTCGGCCATGAACGGAGCCGCGCGCGTGCTGCCGGACCTGATTCAGGCGGGCGAGACATCGGCGCAGTTGTATCTTTCAACCTTTCTGCTCGACGAGGCGCGGCATTTCGAGGCCCTGACGCGCCTGTACCGCCATGTGGGCCAGCACCCGGTTCCTTTGCGCAAGATACCCGAGATGTTCCGCTACCACCACCGGCTCAGCCAGGGGGACCGCGTGGACTGGTTATGGGGCATCCTCATCTCCGACCTCTTTGCCCGCGAGTTCTATCTGACGTTTGCCAAGGTGCAGCCCAACGCCCTGTTCGGCAGGATGTCCACGCAGATCCTGCGGGACGAGTCCCGCCATCAGGCCTTCGCGCACACCTATCTCAAGGCTGCGGTGCCAACGCTGGCGGATGCCCGGCGCATCGCCCTGATCGACATGAAGGACGAGTTGCTGGAGATCATGGAAGCGATGAACCACCGCCTCCGTGAGGACACCGAGGCGCTCGACTTCGACGGCGACGCTTTTTTTAAGGATCTGATCGGCAACATCCAGGCGCACGCGGCGGCTGTCGGCCTCGGGGGGCCGGGCAGCCACACGGACGGCGGCCCGCAGGGCCGGTACCTGGATGCCGACAGCTGGTTTGAGATCCTGGCGCAACGACGCGAAATGGGGATACGCAACTCGGGC
Organism: Bacillota bacterium; assembly: GCA_021803205.1. Classification (GTDB taxonomy): domain Bacteria; phylum Bacillota; class Sulfobacillia; order RBS10-35; family JAJYVN01; genus JAJZMB01. The sequence goes on from JAJZMB010000104.1 coordinate 17,933, forward strand.
GGCGTGGAGTGGCCCGGCGCTCGGCGGGGGGCGGAACTGCGGAGCACTGTGGCAGTCCCCGCGGCGCGGGGCGGCGTCTTCCTGGCGGGATCAGATGGACCGAACCTGACGGAAGAGGACTTGCGCCTCCTGATCGGTCCGCTGCCGCGCCGGCCGACGGCCGCCGCCCGGCGCCGCATCTTTACTGCCGCACATCCCCTGGCGATGCTGGCGTCCTGCGCCGGTTGCGCCGCCGCGCTGCTGTGCCGCACGCGTCTGGTGCGTGCCGCCGCCGGAGCCCACGTATGAAGGTCCCGTGACGCTGTGGCGCAGCAACAGGATTTCGGCCGGTGGCGGATCGGTCGCGGGAGACGGATAGCGTGCAGGTGCGATTGATCGCGGTCGATCTCGACGGGACGGTGCTTCGGGGTAACGGGGCCATCAGCCGCGGGACGCGTCGAGCCCTCGCGCTGGCCCGCCGGCATGGGGTGGTGGTGTGTGTGGCCACCGGGCGGCCGCCGCTCGGGGCGCGCCACTACGCGCGGGTCCTGCGCGCCCATGGTCCTCTGATCTGTCTCGATGGCGCCATGGTCTTTCAGGGGGAGCGCCGTCTTGTGGACCGTCCGCTTCCGCGCGAACTGGCCGTGGAGGCCGCCCGCGCGGCCGAGCGACAGGCGGGGGGCTGGATCGCCCTCACGCGCGTGGGCCGCGTGCATGGCGGACCTTCCCGCCGCCCGCCTCAGGCCTCACTCGGGCAAGTGCTGCGCCATCCGGGCCGCTCGCTGCGCTTCCTGCGCAGCGTATGGCGCGAGCAGCACCACTGGAGCGTCGAGGTTCCGGACGAGCCGGTGTACAAACTGCTGCTCTGGGCGCCGGCGGGGGATGCGCGTTTGGCGCTCGATGAGGAGGTTCGGAGATTGCCGGTGCACATCCCCTCGCCTCCCGGCAGCACCATGGAGGTGGTGGCGCCGGGGGTGACCAAGGGGCATGCCCTGAGGGTGGTGGCCGAGACCCTGGGGGTCGCATCCGAGGACGTGGTCGCCTTCGGCGACGCCCGGAACGACATCGAGATGCTGGCGTACGCCGGATATGGTGTCGCCATGGGCGGAGCTCCCGCCGAATTGCTGCAAGTGGCCGATGCCCAGACCGAGAGCGTGCAGCAGGACGGTCTCGCACGCGAGATCCGGCGCCTGCTCAAGAAGTACCCGCCGGTGCGCCGCGGCGGATAGGGGGCGGGGGCTGCCCCGGGAGCCGCCCGCGCCGCCTGATTCATCCTGATCCGCGACCTTCCGGTGCCGGCGGCACCCGCTCCGGGCGCGGGCCCCCAACCGTCCCGCCGGCGGGCTGCGGCAACTGCCGGAGTCCTGGCGGGTGCAGAAAATCCAATACGCAGCCTCTGCGGCGCGAGTCGGGTGTACTTGACCCGGCCCATGTCGGCATGCCATTCTGGCTGTTGCGCCGCGTATGCGGTGCCGGGGCGGCTGGCCGCACGCCGCCGCCGCTGATGCGCGGGCCGCGGATGAGCCGAGGGGCCGCGGCGGGACGGTTACGCCGTCCGAGCGGTTGGCAGGGTGGTGTGACGTGGCGAAGTCACTGGTGATCGTCGAATCTCCGGCCAAGGCGCGGACGATCGAGAAGTTCCTCGGCAGGGGCTACGAGGTCGTGGCTTCGATGGGTCATGTGCGCGATCTGCCCAAGAGCCAGTTGGGAGTGGATACCGAGCATGGATTCATCCCGCGCTACATCACCATCCGGGGCAAGGGGGACATCATCGGCACGTTGCGCCAGCGTGCGAAGAAGGCCGCGCGGGTGCTCCTGGCCACCGACCCCGACCGAGAGGGTGAGGCTATCTCCTGGCACTTGGCCCATGCCCTCGGCCTGAGCCAGGAGGAGCCCCAGCGTATCACCTTTCACGAGATCACCCGCGATGCGGTGCGCCGGGCCCTGGTTGAGCCCCGCCCGATCGACCTGCGTCTGGTCGACGCGCAGCAGGCACGGCGCATCCTCGATCGGCTGGTCGGCTACGAGTTGAGTCCGCTGCTCTGGCGCAAGGTGCGCGGCGGACTTTCCGCCGGGCGGGTCCAGTCGGTGGCCGTCCGCCTGATCTGCGACCGGGAAGAGGAGATCGGCGCGTTCCGCCCGCAGGAGTATTGGACCCTGACCGCGCGCCTGCAGCAGGACGGGCAGGCCTTCACCGCCCGGTATTGGGGCCGCGGCCAGCGGCGGGTGGAACTCCGGGACCGCGATGCGGTCCGCGCGGTGCTGGCGGAGATCGGCGGCGATCCGCTGCTTTTGTCCGCTGAGGTTGCGGAGTGCGCGGTCCCGCTGCCGGCCGCCCCGGAGAGCGCGACATGGCGCGTGGGGCGTGTGCAGAAGCGGGAGCGGCGGCGCAATCCGGCCGCCCCCTTCACCACGGCCACGCTGCAGCAGGAGGCCGCGCGCAAGCTGGGTTTCACTGTTCGGCGCACCATGCGTCTGGCGCAGGAACTCTATGAGGGCCTGGCGGTCGGCGGCGAGCATGTCGGCCTGATCACCTACATGCGCACCGACTCGATACGGGTTTCCGAGCAGGCCGTGGACGAGGCGGTGGCTTATGTACGCGATCGGTGGGGGGCCGAGTACGCCACGCCGCGCAAGGGTAGCGCGGCGGCCCGGGCCCAGGACGCACACGAGGCCATCCGACCTACCGCGGTCGCCCGCACTCCCGAGGAACTCAAGTCCGCCATTGGGCGGGACCAGTTGCGCCTTTACCGGCTTGTCTGGGAGCGCTTTGTGGCCAGCCAGATGGCTGCGGCCGTCCTGGACACGGTGACGGCAGACATCGCTGCGGCCGGTGGCCACGTCTTCCGTGCCACCGGTTCGACGATCAAGTTCAAGGGCTTCATGGTCCTTTACGTGGAGGGCCGGGATCCGGAGCCGGCGGCGGCGGCCAGCGACGAGTCGGACCCCGACACCGAACGCGTCCTGCCGGATTTGGCTGTCGGCGACGCCGCCGTGCCGCGCATGTTGGATGTCGCGCAACACTTCACCGAACCGCCGCCGCGTTACACGGAGGCCATGCTGGTCCGGGTGCTCGAGGACAAGGCCATCGGCAGGCCGTCCACATACGCTACGATCATCGAAACCATCGAGTCCCGAGGGTATGTGCAGCGGCAGCAGCGCCGCTTTCAACCCACCGACCTGGGTGTGGTGGTCACGGGCCTACTCAAAGAGCACTTTCCGGATATTGTGGATGTCGCGTTTACGGCCAGTCTGGAGCAGGATCTGGACCGGATCGAAACCGGAGATCGGGACTGGCAGAACGTCCTGCACACCTTTTATGGTCCGTTCTCCGAACTGCTGCGGCGTGCGGATCAGGCCATCGGTCATGTGCAACTACCGGAAGAGACGACCGACGAGGTGTGCCCGGAGTGCGGTCGGCCCATGGTGGTCAAGCGCGGCCGATTCGGTCCGTTCCTTGCCTGCAGCGGCTATCCCGAGTGTAAGACGACCCGCCCCATCCTTGAGCGCACCGGGGTGTCCTGCCCCAAGTGCCGTCAGGGCGAATTGGTTGTGCGCCACAGCCGCCGCGGCCGCACGTTTTACGGCTGCGAGCGTTATCCGGAGTGCGATCAGGTCTTCTGGGACCGACCTGTGGGTACGTGCCCGGTGTGTGGCGGACCCATGGTGGAAAAGCGGGGCCGGCAGGGTGGGCACTGGCGGCAGTGTGTTGATGCCGCCTGCAACCACCGGGAGGGCGGCCCGGACGAAGCGGTCGTGCTCGATGCAGCGATGCCGGAGGCGGATGGGGCACCCTGGCCGGATCCGGTGCCGCTGGTGTCGGCGTCCGCTCCGGATCCGGCGGCGCGCCGGGTCGGCGTGCGCACTCCGGCGGTGCCTGGAACCGGGGTCGCGCCGGTTAGGGGTGGCGGTCGGTCACGGCGGCCGGCGGGGAGTCCGGCCAAGGCGGGCACCTCACCCCAGGGTGGCGGGACCCGAAGGGACGCCGGCCGCTGAGGCTTGCTGCCGCGGGAGGCGAGGCCCCATGAGCGAACTGACCGTTGTCGGTGCGGGTCTGGCCGGCAGTGAGGCCGCCTGGCAGGCCGCCGAACGCGGGTGCTGGGTGCGGCTCTTGGAAATGCGTCCCGTGCGCATGACGGCGGCGCACAAAAGCGGGGCCTTCGCGGAACTGGTCTGCAGCAACTCCTTGCGCGGCACGGGCAGAGAGCACGCGGTCGGTGTTCTGAAGGACGAAATGCGCCTCCTGGGATCGCTGGTGCTGGCCGCGGCCGACGCGCACGCGGTGCCCGCTGGCGCCGCCCTCGCGGTGGATCGCGACGCCTTCGCGGCCCACATCACCGACGCCCTGCAGCGCCATCCCCGCATCACCGTCTACCGCGGCGTTGTCACGGCCGTTCCCGAAGGACCCTGCATCATCGCGACCGGTCCGCTGACGGCTGAGGAGTTGGCGCAAGCGGTAGCGGACTTTGTGGGCAGCCGCTGCCTGGCCTTCTATGACGCCGCGGCGCCCATCATCGCCGCCGACAGCATCGCCGCCGAGCGGGTGTACAGAGCCTCGCGCTACGGCAAGGGGCCTGCCGAAGCCTATGTCAACTGTCCATTCGAGCGAGACGAGTACCGCGCATTCCGCGAAGCCCTGTGCACGGCAGAAACGGCGCCGCGCGAGGCCTTCGACCCGACCCCCTTTTTCGAGGGATGCCTGCCTGTGGAGGAGATGGCCCGCCGTGGCGAAGACACGCTGCGTTTCGGGCCCCTCAAGCCAGTCGGCCTGCCCGACCCACGCACCGGCCGGATACCCTACGCGGTGGCCCAACTCCGTCCGGAAAACAACGCCGAAACACTCTTCAATTTGGTCGGTTTCCAGACCAGCCTCCGCTTCGCGGAGCAGCGGCGCGTCTTCCAGCTGATCCCCGGCCTTGAACGAGCCGAATTCGAACGCTACGGGGTCATGCACCGCAACACGTTTCTCTGCTCCCCGCGGTGTCTCTGGCCCACCCTGCAGGCTCGGAGGCGGAGGGACCTGTGGTTTGCCGGTCAGCTGACCGGGGTCGAGGGGTACGTCGAGTCCGCGGCCGGCGGTCTGGTGGCCGGCATCGGCGCGGCGCGGTTGCTCCACGGAGAGCAGCCGGTGGCGCCGCCGCGAGAGACGGTGATCGGCGCGCTCTGCCACTATGTCGCCGAGTCCGATCCCGCGCATTTCCAACCGATGAATGCCGCCTTCGGGCTGCTGCCGCCGCTGATCGAGGCTGTGCGCCATCGGCGCTCGCGGCGACAGCGCCTAGCCGAGCGCGCATTGACGGCCATCCGCGCCTATGCGGCCGCCATGGCCGCCGACACGGGCTCCTGAAGGGACGGGGAAGACACGGCGGCAATGTCCGATTTCCTGCAGTCCCTGCTGGCCTCCGGTCGTTCGCCGCACACCCGGCGGGCCTATACGTCCGACCTGCGCAGGTTTCTGACCTCTGTCGGCCTGCCGCCCGATCCGGACGGCGCCGCGCTCGCGCGACTTGACCGTGTGCGCATCCACACCTATGCTGCGGAGTTGGCGCGCGCCGGTCTCGCGCCGGCCTCGATCAGTCGGCGGCTGGCGGCGGTGCGCGCATTCATCCGCTTCTGCGTTGCCCGCGGCTTCCTGCCATCGGACCCGGCGGCGGCGATTCGTGGTCCCAAGGCGCACCGGCGTCTCCCGCGGGTGCTCCGGCCGGACGAGGCGGCGGCGGTTGTGGAGGCGGAATCGACCGCCCGGCGGCCCTGGCTGCGCCTGCGCGACCGTGCCATCCTTGAGGTCCTGTACGGGGCGGGGGTACGGGTGGAAGAGCTCTGCCGCCTGGACCTGGGAGACGTCGAGCTCGGCGTGGGCCAGGCGGTGGTGACCGGCAAGGGGGGCAAGACGCGGCTGGTGCCGCTGGGGGAGTGCGCGGTGGCCGCGCTGGATGAATATTTGCGCCAGGGGAGACCGCGTCTTGAGACCGGGGCGACGCCCGCCATCTTCCTCAACGCCCGCGGCCGGCGTCTGTCCCAACGCTCCGTGCGGGCGCAGGTGACGCGCGCCGCCGGTGCGGCCGGTATTCGGGCAGGGGTGCACCCACACACCCTCCGGCACTGCTTCGCCACCCACCTGCTCGAACGTGGTGCCGACCTGCGAGCGGTGCAGGAGATGCTCGGACACGCGCGCCTCTCGACCACGCAACTGTACACGCACCTGACGCGCCAGAGGATCAAGGCCGTGTACGACAGGGCACACCCGCGCGCATAGGAAGGGTTGGTGCACGTTCCGCGCGCACGCCGGTCCCCGGCCGGAGCGTGGGGGACGGGGAGGAGGGAGGGACCAGGTTATGCCACCTCGCATCCGCAGCACCACAATTCTCGCCGTGCGCAGGGACGGCGCCGTGGCCCTGGCGGGAGACGGGCAGGTCACCAACGAGGGGGCCCACATCATCCTCAAGGCGCGAGCGCGCAAGGTGCGGCGTCTGGCGGGCGGGTCCGTACTCGCCGGCTTCGCCGGGTCGGGCGCCGACGCCATGACCCTGTTCGACAAGTTCGAGAGCTGCCTGGAGCAGAGCCGGGGATCGCTGCAGCGCGCGGCGGTCGACCTGGCGTGCCAGTGGCGCGGTGATCGGGTGCTGCGGCGGTTAGAGGCCCTGCTGCTGGTGGCCGACCGCACCTGTACCCTGATCCTGTCCGGCGGCGGCGACGTCATCGAACCGGACGATGCGGCGGCCGCCATCGGTTCCGGAAGTGGCTACGCGGTCGCCGCGGCCCGAGCCCTGCTGGCCCACAGCGCGCTGCCGGCGCGGGACATCGCCCGCATCTCGCTCGAAATCGCCGCGGACATCTGCATCTACACCAACCGGGAGATCACTTTGGAGGAACTGTGAGATGAGCGACGGAGGCATGCGCCTCCTGCGGGGGGACCTGACGCCGCGGCAGGTCGTCGCGGAACTGGACAAGTACATCATCGGGCAGACGGAGGCCAAGCGGAGCGTCGCCATCGCCCTGCGCAACCGGCATCGCCGCCGCGGGCTTCCCGACCACCTGCGCGACGAGGTGGCGCCCAAGAACATCCTGATGATCGGGCCCACCGGTGTGGGCAAGACGGAGATCGCACGGCGCATTGCTCGCCTGGCCGGGGCTCCCTTCGTCAAGGTGGAGGCCACGAAGTTCACCGAGGTCGGTTACGTGGGCCGCGATGTCGACTCGATGGTCCGAGATCTGGTGGAGGCGGCGCTGCGAATCGTCAAGACCGAGAGAGCCGCCGCCGTGGCGCAGGCGGCGGAAGAGAGGGCACTGGAACTGCTTCTCGACGCGCTCGTCCCGCTGCCGGCCGGTCGCTCTGCGCCGCGCAATCCCCTGGATGCCCTCCTCGCCGGTGCGGGAGCCGGTCGGTCGGACGAGGAGGACGACGTCGAGTTGGAACGGCGGCGGCAGGCGGTGCGGCAGGAACGTGAGCGAATGCGCCAGCGCTTGCTGGCGGGCGAGGTGGAGGCCCAGAAGGTCGAAATCGACCTGCCGCAGGCCGCCGCGCCGCCGATCATGGGGCTCTTCGGGGGCCCCGAGGCGGGGGGGGGTATGCTCACGGACTCCGGAGCGGGCATGGCCGATATGCTGGGACAGCTTCTTGCCCGACCACGGCGGCGGCGGCAGCTGTCGGTGGCGGAGGCGCGCCGGGTATTGCGTGAAGAGGCGACGGCGCGGCTGATCGACCAGGACCAGGCCGTGCAGCAGGCCATCGCCCGCGCCGAGGACGGGGGCATCATCTTCATCGACGAAATCGACAAGATCGCCGTCCGCGACGGCGCGTCAGGGGTCGACGTCTCCCGTGAGGGTGTACAACGCGACCTGCTGCCCATCGTGGAGGGAAGCACCGTGGTGACCCGCTATGGACCGGTGAAGACCGACCACATGCTCTTCATCGCCGCTGGCGCCTTCCATGTCAGTAAGCCCTCGGACCTCGTCCCCGAGCTTCAGGGCCGATTCCCCATCCGCGTCGAATTGCAGCCACTTTCGGTACAGGATCTCCGCCGCATCCTGGTCGAGCCGGAAAACGCGCTGGTGCGGCAGTACATCGCGTTGCTGGAGACGGAGGGCGTCCGGTTGGAGTTCACCGCGGACGGATGCGACATGATCGCCGCCATTGCGCACCAGGTCAACGAGTCCGCGGAGAACATCGGCGCGCGGCGGCTGCACACCGTGATGGAGAAGCTCCTTGAAGATCTGGCCTTTGACGCCCCCGAGAATGCGCCCCCCCTGGTGCGGATCGACGGCGCCTACGTGCGTCAGCGCCTGCAGCATGTAGCCGCCGACCGGGACCTCAGCCGATACATCCTGTAGGCGGGAGACGGCCAGGTCCCCCTGGCCGTCTCCCGCCTACAGGAGCTTCCGTCGGGGACTGCTCGGAAGGCCT
>JAJZMB010000051.1 GCA_021803205.1 Bacillota bacterium
TGGGACTTGCTGAACGCTCAGCCGGTTCAGTTCCACTGGAAATATGGTCTTGACGACCTAGAAAAGCTCACGGCCCCCTCCGACCCGGCCGCGAATAGTGTCGATACTTAGGGAACGCTCTACTAGGAGGTCGAGCAGGTCATCGCGGGCCGGCACGGGCGCCTTGGGCAATACCACCGCGGCGGGCGCAGGGGCTACCGTGCGATTCGCCACCGCCCCGTACCCGTGCCCCTCGCGCCAGCGTTGCCGCGCCTCGGCGGTGTAACCCCACGCGCCGCACTTGGAGCAGAAGAACGGAGTGGCGCTGGTCGTAGGGGCCGAGACGGCGGGTGCTGGGGCGGAATCGGCGGAGGCAACGGCGGTGGACATGCGTGGCGGCACCCCCCTCTATGGGCACCCCGTTCCCCACATCCTGCATCCTGCGCCGGCCTACATACCCGGTTGCCCCTGAGTTGCCCGCCAGAGGCCCGCCTCCCCCGCCGGGATGACGCGACCCTGCGACCCTGCGCAACCCAGCAGGAGAGGACTGATCGCCAGCGAAGCCCCGTGCTGGAGTCCGTTTAACCTGACGGGTGGGGAGGTAGAGGTAAGTGGCGATGGTGCCATCTGTGACGGAGGAGCCCGCCGGGCACGACCACACCGCGGATGCGAGCCCGCACCAGGGCAAGACGAAGACGTTGGTCGCCGTGGTGCTGGCTGGAGCCTTGGCCGTGGGCTTGCTGGGGGCAGAGGCCCTGTCGGCATTGACTCAGGCGGGCGCGTCCACGTACACGGTCATGACGGCAGAGTTCATGCACGCGCAGGACAACGCGGGCTAGCGCACCCGGTCGGAGCATCCGGGCGCAGGGGCCGGGCGGCCCGGGACCGGCCCCTGCGCCCGGGCCGCCTTGAACTGCACGTAGGTATGCTCGCGGCGCAGGGCCTGCACGAAGTGCTCCGGTCTCGCAAATCCGATCGCCATGGCATACGTGGTCACGTCCTCGGGCACAGGGGAGTTGTTGCGGGCGAAATACCAGGCCAGCAGGGCTTCCTCCGCCACAGCCGTTCTGTGCCCGCCCGCGTTGGCAGTTCCGACATCGCGCAATACCTCGGCCTTGTCCATCGCCTTGGCCAGTAGGCGGGCATAGTCGCCGGTGACGCGCAGGACCTCCAGGAGCTGGCGGGCCACGTCCGCCTCCATGGCGCGGGCCGCGCCGGCCAGTTGCGCCTCGTGCCGCATCAACTCGCGAAAGCCCACTTCGTCCAGGCCGTTGCGCCGCAGCCACTGCTGCAAGGGTTCCTCTCCCGCCGCCAGACCGTGAACCTGCCGGAGAGCACTGACGCAGGCCTCTTCCGCGCCCGGCGCCGGCTCCAGGCCGCGTCGCTCCGCCTCCATCAGCAAGAGGTGACGCAGCATGGCCGCCTGCCGCGCCTGGACGAAGGTGGTCCCCTCCAGGCGCGCCTCCTCAAGCACGGCGTCCGTAGTCGGCGCTGGCGCGACCTCGCCCGTGGTCACTGTGGCACGCAGCCGCTCCCAGTACACCGTCTGCGACAGGCGAAACGCCGGCGTCGTCGGACGGCTCCGACCCTCCGCCAGGTCCGCCCGGATGCGCCGCACCATGGCGATGGCGTCCTGCCGCTTCTGGTCGCAGCGTCCAGCTGGCAGCCAGGCGCGCAGGGCCTCCAACTGCGCCGCCGGCAGACCGGCGGCGGCTCCGAGGCGCACGAGTTCCGCGTAATCTCGCCTGGGATAGTGGAGGTTCTTGGCAGAGCGCTCCAGAATGACCCGCGCGGAGGAGTTGATGACGCCGACTGCCTCGGCCTGCTGTAACGTGAGGCGAATATTCACCATGGGCTCGCTGAATGGACGGTAGCCGATCTCTGCGGGGCCATGGGTCACCGCGACCTCGTCGTCATCCTCCAGGACGCCGTCCCGGAAAGCCTCGAAGATCCAACCCACCCCGACCATGCCAAATCGGTGCAACTCGGCGGCTCGCAGCGCCCCCATGCTGGCCGCTCCATACACCGCCACGCCCTGGCTGAGGGCCCAGAGGATCTCCTTGTGCCAGACGGCGGGCACGCTTTCGAAATAGCCGTCGATGAGGCCGATGGCGGCCGGCCGACAGGTGGCAACGCGGTAGATGTCGCCTTGGGCGGCTGGCGGCAGGCACGTGGCTGCCAGCTCGCGGTTCGCTTCTTCCGGCGTCAGGCTCGGGCCGACAAAGAGGTAGACATCGCTCACCGGGCCATCCCCCACAGGCGCTGGACGCGCGCTCCCGCCGCGTAGGCGCCGCCGACTTGACGGGCCTCCAGGCCAGGGATCACGACCCGGACGACCGGGATGCCGAACTCCGAACGCGTCAGGTCAACGGCCACTACCTGCTCGATGCCGACCGCGCGCAGGCGATCGAGCTCCCACGCCACGTCCGCGTCGAAGGTGTCCGCTTCCCGGTGCGGCACCGTGGCAAAGTCCCGCGCCGTCCCCCGCATCGCCAGCACCGCGCTGTAGTGGTCAAGCACCTCGGGCGAAAGCGAGCGCTCGTAGCGGGTCCGATCGATGTCGTCGCGCGCCCCGCTGATGGCGGTCAACCGGCTCTGCGCCGCCTCAGTCAGCGCACGCAGCAGGGCAATGCCGCGATCGGGATGGCAACCCGCACCGCCAGCGCCATACATCGGGTGCAGGGAGTCCGAGTCCCGGTCGGCGATGACGCAGGTGAAGCAGGCAATGCCCACGTCACTGGTCACGTCCCACGCCGCCACCGCCACTCCCGCCTCCTCGAACCTCTCCAGGACATGCCGGCAGCGGGGGTCGCTCACACTGTCGAGATCCAGCCGTGCGGTCTCACCTTCGGACCGGCTCTGCAGTTCCCACAGCCGGGTAGCATCGCGCTCCACGACCTCGCAGATGGCGTGACTGACCGCCTCGAGCAGGTAGTTGCCCGAGGCGAGGCCGTTCGAGGAGGCAGGGAAACAGGGCACGGCAATGGGCGAGGGCAGGGTAAAATCGACGCTGACCATCTCGAATGGTACCCATGTGGGTGCAGCCTGCAGCAGGTCGAAGCCCTCCACCCAGAGCGCCGACAGATGCTGCGGCGCGCCCACCGACACGCGGTGGGGCAGGCGACGGATATCGGCTAGGCAGAGCCGGGCCTGCAGTTCCGCATACGTACCAAGGCGGAGGGGCAGATCGATCTGCTCCGCGTGGTAGGTTTCGATCGTCTCCATGAGGGCCGAGGCCTTGGCCGCAGCCAAGTCGACGCCCTTGCCTTGGGCGACGGTCAGGGAGCGGGAGTTCGGCCGGCAGGCCATCACGACCGGGATGCCGATCCGGTCGAGGCCGGTCACGTTGGCCAGACGCGTGATGCCCATGGCGGCCGCGTGGGGCAGGACGCGAGCCAACGTTGACGCTGGCGCCATGCTGCGATGGGTGCCGTCACGGTAACCCTTGGGGACCGGCCGCTTTCGGTCGGCATACAGCCAATCCGGCAGCACGCCAGTCATCCGCCATCCTCCCGGTCCGACCTGCGCCGACCACTCGTGCGCGAGCGCCGCGACGTGGCTCCCCTCGGGCCACCCTTGGGCCAAGCCCACACCTTGACCGCCTCCAGGGCACTGCATGTTGGCAGGAACGTACCGGCCGAGGCGTGTCAACAGCGAGGCATAGTCTCAGTAGGCGTATTCTTTGAGGCAGCAGCCTGTTGGCAAAGATAGCGGGAACGGGCGCGCGAGTCAACGGCGCGACCCGCAGCGGGGTGCGCGGCACGATTGTGGTATGTGGTGAGGCGCGGGGGATTTTGCAGATAAATGGGAAACCAGGAATTGGGGGGCGCGTAGAAAACTCCCCTGGCTGGCCCGGACCAGCCCTCTGCGGGGGTAGTCCACCCCGGGCCAGGAGAGGAGTACCACGACTTTAGGGCCAATGCCGTGCTGGAAGGCGTCAACAGTCTGGTGCAGGCGGCCAAGTCCCGCGCCCGGGGGTACCGCAACGTGCACCGCTTCATCTCCATGGTCTACCTACTCGCCGGCAAGCTGAAGTTCAGGCTCCCGCACTGGGGTGCCGCGCCTGTGTTCGCCCACACCAAATAGCGAGGAGCGGTGGCGGCGCGCGGCGGCTCGACACCTCCAAAGCGCCGTAGCGCTCAGTAAGCGGCTGAGCTACCGGAACTCGCCGTTCCGGCGGCGCCGGAAGAAGACTTCTTAGAAGCCTTCTTCTTGGAGGCCTTCTTGCTGGTGCTGGAGGACGACGTCTGCGTTGAGGACGAGCTGCTCACAGCCGGGGTCACGCTCGAGCTGGCACTGCTGACGGCAGGCGAACTCGATGTGCTGCTGCTGGTGCTGCTGCCGCAGGCGGACAGCATAAAGCTGCCCGCGGCCAGAACCGCCGCGGCACCCAAAAGCCTGAATTTGGATCGGCGCGAGAGCGAAGCCGTTTCGTCCATGACGATCGCACAACCTTCCTACCGAACGCTGTCGGACCGAGGGG
>JAJZMB010000045.1 GCA_021803205.1 Bacillota bacterium
GTGCGGGAGCGAGTTCCGTCGATTACAGCGGGGAGTTGGAGGCTCCCTGGGATTCGGCGGTGCAGTCGGTCCAGGCCCCCGGGTGGAACTTCCCGGGGATCGTGGTGGGTGGCGCACAAGACTACGGATACTCCACTTCGAACAACTCCACCACGATGGACTACGCCTTCATCCCCTCCAACATCGGAGTTCAGGAGGTGTATTCCGGCAACGGCACCCAGGTCACCGTCTCCTGGAACCCCGACGGCAACGATTCCGGCACGACGTACACCCTGCAGCGGGAGACGTTGGACGCCGGGGGAGCGGCGGTCGGGTGGACGACGATCTACCAGGGGACGGCGACAGGTTTTCAGACCAGTGATCAGTCGTGCGGCCACGGGTACGAATATCGCGTGCAGGCGAACGGCCCGCAGGCCTCGACGCCCTGGGACGCCTCCGCTGAGTGGGACGAGCACCCCTGCGGCGAGTCGGTGGCCGGCGCCGCCGCCACGGCCGTAACCGTTTCCTGGCCGCTGGTGACGGCGAACGCCGTGCCGGCCATCGTCTGGTGCGAGGAGGGGACCCCGGCCGGCGGGGTGTCGTGTCGGCAGAAGCGGTTTGACATCGGCGCGGGGGCCACCAGCGCCACCCTCACGGGGCTGGTGGCCAACGCGGAGTACGCGGTGTGGGCCTGCACGGCGACCGACGGCTGGGGTTGTCCGGAGGTCAACGTCTGGACCCATGCGGCGGTGCCGACGCTGAATCTCGATAACAACCCCAGCGGGCTCGGCTACGACCAGCAACCGGTCACCTGGACGGCGACGGGCAACGCGCCGGGGACCGTCTACCGGTTGCGGCAGGGCAGCTTCACCCCGAGCGGCGGCGGCAGCTATTCGTGGATCTACACTGGGACCGGCTCAAGCGCCGTCGGGGCGCAGAACGCCGGCGGCTCCTATGCCTATTGGGTATTCGCGGAGAACTTCGGGTACGGAAACGCCCGCACATCCCCATCCAACGGCCTTGCCACCCAGGTGGCCAGCACGCCGGTCCTGACCACCACCGGGACGACGACGGCCACCATTTCCTGGAGCGCAGTGGCCGCGGTGCAGACGACCGGCGTTGCCTGCACCGTGGCCAATTCGACATGGCACTGGTTCTACCCGGGACCGGCGACAGGCGGGGCGACCAGCCTCCAGGTCACGGGCCTACAGGCGAACACACAGTACTACTGCGCGACCTACGCCATCGCCAGCAACCAGGGGATCCAGTGGTGGCAGGGCGCTCCAGCCGCCTACACCGCTGCCGAGCCCCCCATCCCGGGGAGCCTGCGCGCGGCGCAGGCCTCGGTCTGGGCCTCCTGGGGTGGCAACGGCAATCCGGGCGGGACCACGTTCCAGTACAGCGTCGTGCCCGCCGGGAGCGGCCCGGTCGGCGGCGGTCGGGACATGACCACGGCGACGGCGGTGACGGTCAGCACCGACTCGCTCAATCAGGCGATCACCTGCGGCACGGCCTACACGGTCGAGGTGCAGGCGATGAGCGGCTCCGGCGTGTGGACCGGCTGGGTGGGCGACGGGACAGTCACAACGGTGCCCTGCGCGCCGACGATCACCGGCGGCGACGGGGGGCTGGGCTGGGCGCCCACGTCCGGCCGGGGTTACGTGACCCTCTCCTGGTCTGCGGTGCCGGGTGCCACCGGGTACACCCTCTATGTGTGGGACGGCGCGACCTACGAGGCCTTCGACCTGGGCGAGAGCACCCAGTGGGACAGCCGGCACGCCCTGATCTACCCGCCGGACACGGCGCTATATCCGAATGTGACCGAGGCCAGCAAGAGCGCCCCGATGTTCAGTCACAACGCGGGTGGCAGGAACCTGCGGGATCGGCCCCTGGACCTCTACTGCACGACGGGGACGAACTACTGCACGACCTCTCCGGCGCAAAACTACTGGTTCACCATCGCGGCGTATAACGCCGCCGGCAGCAGCGCGCGCTTCCAGGTGCCCGGATCCTCCGCGCCCGCCTCCAGCTACTACGAGCCGACGCTGCCCCTGCAAACGGATCCGGCGGCTCCGACGATCACGAACTGGAGCCTGAACGGCGGAGCCGCGTACACGTACTCCTCCACGGTTTCCTTCAGCCTGGCGGCCGCGGAAGGCACCTCGGGCATCGCCGCTTACGCCCTGAGCAACGATGGCTCGACCTGGCAGACGACGGCCCTGTCTGGCTGCGCCGTGGACCGGGTGGCTCCCTGCAGAACGTCGCTGTCGACCGGCGGCGCCTGGACGCTCCTGCCGGGTCCGGGGTCCAAGACGGTGTGGGGGAAGGTGGAGAGTGCGGCGGGCGTCTGGAGTTCCCCGATGGCCACCACAGTGTACGTCAACGTGGACCAGACGGTGCCGACGGTCGACGTCACCCTCGACGGCGGCGCAGGCGCCACGAGCGGTACCGCTGTGACCGTCGCGGTGGATGTCAGCGATCCGGCGGCCCAGAACACGCCCCTGACCTGGCAGGTGCGGTATAGCAGCAATGGCGGGGAAACCTGGAGCGCGTGGCAATCCGAGGGCACGGCCATGCACTGGTCGTCGCGCTGGACGATCCCGGGGGGCGCGAGCGGGGAACGCACGGTGCTTGCGCAGGTGGAGAACAACGACGACAACCTGGGCCAGGGCGGGGCGACGGTCTACTACGCGGCGCCGGGCGGCGGGGGCGGTGCCGGCCTTCCGGCGGGGAGCGGCGGGCAGGGGCACGCATGCGTCTGGCCGGTCGACGGCACCGACGTGGCGGCGACGTGCGTGATCAGCAGCCAGGTCGCCGTGCCGTTGTCACCCCCCTCGGGGGCGGTGCAGATGCGCCTCTCGCTGGACGACGCGACGTGGGGTCCGTGGCAGGCCGCGGCAACCGGTGTGGCGGTCGACCTGGGCGCCTCGCCCGGGGCCAAGACCGTTTGGGTGGAGTATCGGGACGGCGCCGGCACCGTCGTGGCGGAGAGCCCGATCTACTACGTCTACGATCCCGCGGGCCCGAGCGTGGACGCAGCCTGGGCGGGCGACGCCAGCGCCACAGACGGCGCCGGGCAGGCAACGCTGGATGTGCAGGCGGCGGACGACGTGGGGCCGGTGGCGATGACGGTGACGGTGACCGAGAACGGGGCGCAGCTTTATAGCGGAGCCTACCGGAACAGCCTGCCTCTGACCCTGACAGGCAGCGGCTATCAGATGGTGCAGGTGACGGTCAGCGACGCCGGCGGCAATCAGACCAGCACACAGTTGGGAATCTATGTGTTATGAGTCTCCGGCTCCCCTGCCGGGCGTGCTCCGGCATAGTGGGGCGGATGTCTGGTCCAATCCAAGCCCTCCCGGAAGGGCGATGCCCCATGACAAACGCCGAGGCCCAGAGGAGAACGACTGGCAGAGACAGGGGGCCGGGAGGCCGGTGGGCAGCGGCCGCGGCAACACTGGGTGCCTCACGGTGCGGACAAAGCTTGCCGCAATGGCCGAGACCGGATTGTCAGATAGGAATCGGCAGTGCTACTGACTGTGCGAATCGAGACCGAACGCCCGCGGTCCTGACCACGCTATTTGAGACGCGCCAGCCGACCCTGGCGCCCGAGCCTCTGGCGCCGTCGCTTTCGGGGGCCACGGCGCCCCCAGGGCCGCCAGGCTGGGGTCAGCCTACGACAGCGCCCACTCGGCCGCCAGGGCTGCGCAAGTCGGCTGGCGCGTCTCAAATAGCGTGGGTGGTGTTTTCGCAGATAACCCAATCAGTAGCATCGGCAGCGCATGACGCGTTCCCCAACAATCCATCACGTCGGAAGCGGGGAGGCGAGCCTGGGGGGGCCGCCTCCCCGCTCACAGGGAGATGAAGGTCACGAAAAGGCGGTGGGCGGCGGTGGGCGCGGTACTGGCGGCGGCCGCTCTGATGCTCGGTCCGGCGGCCGCCGCGGGCACGGCCCAAGGCACAAGTCCGTACTGGTTCCGCGACGACTACCTGAACACGTCCTCCGTCAATCTGCCGGCCACGACGGCGATGGTGGACACCGCCAGTCCAGGTACGGTCACACTTCCCTACGCCCCGCTGCAGGCCGCGTTTGACCCGAACGGGACCTACGCCCTGGTCGCCACCGAGGGTGGGGTGGACGCCTACGTCTTTGACGGCCAGGACGTCGTGCCGGTGACCAACTGGGGCCTCGGGAACCTGCCGGCGACCGGGGTCGCCTGGGTGGAGGGCGG
This sequence comes from Bacillota bacterium, assembly GCA_021803205.1. Taxonomy (GTDB): domain Bacteria; phylum Bacillota; class Sulfobacillia; order RBS10-35; family JAJYVN01; genus JAJZMB01. The sequence continues at coordinate 4,212 of JAJZMB010000045.1, forward strand.
GGATGCCTTCGCCGTCAGCACCGCTTCGCAGGTGGTGGTATATGGGCTCAACGGGCAGGGCGGTGCCGTGCTGGCGGCCGAGACCGCGGCGGCGGGCGTGGTCGGACTGGCGCCCGGGCCCGTGGACCTGCCGTCGGCGGTCCTTGCGGGTACCACCAACGGCGCACAGGTGTACGAGGCACAGGGGAGGTTATTGCTGCCGGTCTCCGGGGGGCCAGAT
>JAJZMB010000145.1 GCA_021803205.1 Bacillota bacterium
GTGCCGCGCTGGGACGGCGGCGACCTGGCGGCGGGGATGCCCGAGCCCGACGGCAGCCCGCTGGTGGACGACGTGGAGGGGCACACCGCCTGGGCGCGCGAGGCGGCGCGGTTCGCGCTGGTGCTGGGCCTGCTGCTGGACGCGGAGAGCAGCCCGGTCACCATGATCGACGAGCCTAAGCGGCGGCGGGGCGGCCGGCCACCAGAGTGGCTCGTGCTCCGCGTGTACCTGGACCGGCTGGTGCGGCGGGTCGGCGGTGGGGAGCCAGCCGAGGTCGGCGCGCCCGTGGACCGCGAGCGGCTGAGCGCAGCGGTCGTTCCCGTGCGCGGCCACCTGCGCCGGCAGCCGTACGGCCCGGGTGGGTCCCTGCGGCGGTGGGTCTACGTGGAGGGCTACGAGGCTCGGCGGTGGGTGGCGCCGCGCACCGTGGTGGACGTGCGGACCAGCGGGGAGTAGCGTCTGCAGGGGGTGGCCCATCTGCTGGAGCGGTGGCATGGCTGGGTCCTGGGGCGCGTCGAGGCGCTGCGCGGCGCCTACTGCCACACTACCGGGCGTGGCGAGGACGGCGACGCGTTCGCCAGCGGTGCGTTCGGCGTGGCGGCCATCGCCCTGGGCGCCGCGCTGGTCCTCCCGCTCCCGCACGGGCCGGGCGCCGTGGTCGCCATGGGCTGGGGCGCGGTCAACATGGCGGCGGCTGTCGTCGCGGCCACCAGCCGGCGGCTCAGGGACCGCATGCGCGCCAACTGGCTGATCGTGCTGCTCGCGGACCTGTCCATCGCCCTGGCCGCGTACGACGCGGCGGCGCTCGCCTGGGGGCCCGGGGGCCCTGGGGCGGGCGTGTGGGTGGCGGGCACGGTCGCCACGGCCGCCGGCAACGCAGCGTGGGCGATCGGCTGCTACGCCGTGCAACTTCCGCCGCCGACGCGCAGGCGGGAGACGCTGCCCGAGCGGCTTCGGGAGCGGTTCGCGGCATTTGAGCCGGCGCCGGCCGGCGAGGGCGGGTAGAAGGTCCTGGCCAACCCCGCGCGTCGAATCCCCAAGCGGAGGTGGGGTGCGTGCGCGTGATTCCCTGGGATGCGCTGCGGGCGGCCATCGCCGCCATCGCCCCCGACCTGCGCCACGGCACCGTGCTGGTGACGGTCCACGATGGCGAGCCGGCTAAGGTATCATGGACGCAGGAGACTATCCGCCCGAAGGCCGATCCCGCCCGGCCCCGGCCGCCGACAGGATCGGTGCACAACTAAATGCCTGCCCGCCGCGCGCGGATGGCGCCCCTGCCCGGACAGCCGGGAGCGGGTGCCTATTTGTTTGGGGGTGGGGAGCGTGGCCGCTATCCTCGCGACGCGCGAACGCCTGCCGCTGCAGATCCGCCGGCAGGTGGAACTGGACCTCCGCTGGTACCGCGATGCCTGCGAGGCCGCAGCCGAGGCGCGCCAGGAGATCGGCGACCTGCTGAGCCCCGCGACCGCCAAGTGGAGTCACATCGGCTCGCAGCAGGGCCAGCCGGGCGACCCGACCTTCGGCCGAGCGGTCAAACTCCAGAGGGTGCACGCCAGGATGCGCCGAGACGCCTTCGTCGCGCGGGTCGTGGGCAAATGGCTGCGCGACCTGACCGCAGACGAACGCCTGCTCTTGCAGATGCGCTATGGCGTGCACACGCAGGCTGTTCCGGCCACGGAGGGGGAGATCGCCGCCGCGCTGCACACGAGCGTCCCGACCGTCCAGCGCATGACCGACGACCTTCTTTACCGCGCCGCCGTGCGCCTGCTTTATTGGCCGACCAGGGCGAGCAGGCGGACGGCCGGGCATGCGGCGTCTCGCTGGCACGCGCACACCATGCGGGGTCTCCGCGGGGCGCGTGCCTGAAGATGTATTCATGATGTAAATCTGATGTACAACAGCCGGATTCGGCGTGCTATGGTGTACGCGGCGGGCCAGAGATGGGCGGTCGCGCGGGCGCAGACACCTGCGGGGGTGAGTCGGTGATCCAAAAGCCTCGGCTTGAGGAGGTAGCTATCGCTGACCTGCGGCCGTTCGCAGGTAACCCGCGGCGCATCAGCGAGCAGGGCATCCGCGACCTTCGCCGCAGCCTACGGGAGTTTGGATGGACGAACCCCGTGCTGGCGCAGCGCGGCACGAACATGGTGATCGCCGGCCACCAGAGGCTGAAGGCCGCCCAGGCGGAGGGCATCGACCGCGTGCCGGTCGTGTATCTGGATATGGACGACCTCACAGCTAAGGCCTACGCGGTGGCCGACAACCGCCTGCAGGAATCCAGCGAGTGGGCGGACGACAAGCTGGACCTCCTCTTGGAAGAGTTGCGCGGCGGCGGATTCGATGTCACCCTGACCGGCTTCAGCGAGGCCGACCTGGAGGAGCGTATCGGGGCACCAGAGGATCCGCTAGGTGCGGACGATGTCCCGCGGGTGGATCCCGGCGTCGCAGCGACCCGTCCTGGCGACCTGTGGATCCTGGAGGGCGTCAAAGCTACGCACCGACTGCTCTGTGGAGACTCCACCCGCGAGGCCGATGTCCTGCGGCTGATGGCCGGAGAAAAAGCGGCGCTGGTGGCGACCGACCCGCCCTACTTGGTCGACTACACCGGAGCGGATCGGCCGGAAGGCGGCAAGGACTGGTCGGCCGTCTATCACGAGGTGGAGATAGGCGACTCCTTGGCCTTTTGGTCCGCAGCCCTGCGACACGCCCGAGCGGTTGCGGTGGACGATGCATCGTGGTACTGCTGGCACGCGCATAAGCGCGTCGCGGACATTCTGGCTGTGTGGGGGCGGCTAGGACTCCTGTGCCACCAGCAGATCATCTGGGTCAAGCCCTTAGCGGTGTTCGGCCACTCCTACTGGGCGTGGCAGCACGAGCCGTGCCTATTCGGGTGGCTGGAGGGCCACAAGCCGGCCCACGACGGCGATGTGAGCCAGAAGCGCACCACCGTCTGGCGCGCTGGCTTCCAGACACGCAACGAGAACGGCGTCCCGGACTGTGATGTCTGGGAGATCGACTGGGAGGGCAAGAGCCGCCCGGTCGGCAACGAGCACCCCACTCAGAAGCCCGTCGAACTGTTCGCCGTCCCCATGCGCAAACATACGCGCCCCGGCGACCTCTGCTACGAGCCCTTCTCGGGCAGCGGCACCCAGATCATCGCGGGGGAGATGACTGGCCGGCGCGTGTACGCCATGGAGATCGAGCCCCACTTCTGCGACGTCGCCGTGCGTCGGTGGCAGGCGTGGACGGGGCGCGACGCCCGGCGTGAAGCGGACGGGGTTGCATTCAACGATGCGGCGCGTGCGCCGGCGTGAGGTGACAGACGTGGCGACGCCCGAGGCGCCGGACCCCTGGGAGCAGCAGCCGGGCGAGTCGGCCAAGGCGTTCGCCGCGTTCCGGTCGTTCCGCGACTTGCCGCCCGAGAGGCGCACGGTGGCTGCGGCGTGGCAGGCGCTCACTGGGCGTCCAACTGCCACCCGCGGTGGCCCGGGGCAGTGGCGCGGGTGGCACGCGCGGAATGCCTGGTCCGCCAGGGCCGCAGCCTACGACCGCGAGCAGGACCGCCTCGCCACCGCCCAGGCGCTGCGCGACCGCGTGGCCGCGAAAAAGCGCCGGCTGGCCGAGGCTGGGTGGATGCACGTCAACGGCACCAACCGCCTCCGGGAGATGGCGGCGGCCGGGGAGAGCATCCCCGCTGCGGTGGCCCTACGGATGGTCGAGGTCGGCCAGAACGCCGAGCGGTTGGAGATGGGCGAGGCGACGGAGCGCACGGAGGCCGAGGTGTCCGCGGTCTCGCCCGAGGAGGCCGCATCCCGGGAGGCGCAGGTGCAGGCCCTGCTGCGGCTGATGTTCCCGCTGGCCGAGGAGGGCGAGAAGATCGAGACGGGCGCGCCGGTTGGCGAGGGCGGATAGGGGGCTGAGGCGCAGTGGGCATCGGTGCAGAGACCTGCAGCGGCGTCCCCGACCTGACCCCCGCGCAGGCCGCGGCCATGCTCGGCGTGACCCCGCGCACGGTCCGCGCATGGCTGCGGGGTGGCCGGCTGCGGTCGCTCGCCCCCGAGGCCGTCGCGGCGCTCCTCCTACAGCGGCAAGCGAAGGCGGTTCGTGGGAGGCCCCGCGGCAAGCCCTTCGTTTGCGGGAGCGACTCCCGGCGCGGCGACCTGCGGATGGCCGGCGGGGCGCGCAAAGTGTCCGCGTAGGCCGGTGCAGAGACCTGCAAAGACGTCTTTCCAGGATGCGCCCGGGTTGTTCCGATAAGAGGCGTTATGTAACCACCCAGGTAGTCCCTGGGAATGCGTAGGCGATGGCGCGTAGCTCAGAGGTAGAGCACCCGCCTGTTAAGCGGGGCTGCGCAGGTTCGATCCCTGCCGCGCCAGCCATGGCCCTGGGCATCGGCGCTGGCGTCTTGGGCTGGGCGGCGC
>JAJZMB010000124.1 GCA_021803205.1 Bacillota bacterium
TCTGCAAAATTCGGTTTCCGCACCCGCCGAAAATCATAAACCCTTGGGGGACAAGGGATATCGGAGCAGTGGCCTCGCAAAAGCGGACTTTTTGCAGCGGCCAGCTAGAATGCGGGGCAGGCGACACGGGCGGGCAGACCATGCCACCCGCGCCGGCCCTACCCTGTATCGGTTTCCGTCCGGAGGCCGGCGCGGGATTTTGGGACGTTGCCGGCGATATGCGGTTGCTGGCGGTGAACGTGCAGCCTGCAGGCGGCACGCTTGCCATGGTGGCCTCAGGTCCCGCCTGCGGTCGCGAATACCGTGGTCAGGGCCGGGTAGAGGGCCCGATAGATCTCGCCCTGCTCGATGTAGGCCGCGACGGCGTCGGGTCCCGGACGGACCTCATCGCCGGGATGCACCAGCGTCTGACACGCCTCCGGTACGGTACCGTACGCCCCGGTCCCAACCGCCGCCAGGATCGCCGCCCCCACGGCCGGCCCCTCCGAACCCCGCATCGCGCGCACCGGGCGAGCGAAGACATCGGCTTGGATCTGGCGCCAGAGGGGACTGCGGGAACCTCCGCCGGTCATGCGCAGTTCGTGCGCCGGGCAGCCCAGATCGCCGATGAGCTCCAGGCAGTCCCGCAGGCTCTGGCTCACGCCTTCGAGGATTGCCCGCGCGAAATGCGCCCGCCCGTGGCGGGCCGTGATCCCAAAGAACACCCCGCGCGCCAGGGGGTCGGTGTGCGGGGTGCGCTCGCCCATCAGGTACGGCAGGAAGATGAGACCCATGCTTCCGGCGGGCACGGCTTCCGCCTCTGTGCACAGGATCTCGTACGGGTCCTGCCCGGTCGCCGCGGCCACCGCTCGCTCGGCCGCAGCGAACTCGTTGCGCCACCACTGCAGGGATCCGCCAGCGGCCTGGGTCACGCCCATCACGTGCCAACCCCCGGGTACGGCATGGCAAAAGGTGTGCAGGCGCCCCCTGGGATCCATGACCACCGCGTCAGTTGCCGCGAAGACGACGCCTGAGGTGCCGATGGTTATCGACACCAGTCCCGGGGCGGCGATGCCGTTGCCCACGGCCGCGGCCGCTTGGTCGCCGGCCCCGCCGACCACACGCGTGCCCGGGAGCAGTCCAGTAGCCGCCGCTCCCGCTGCGGAGACGCGCGCCGTCACCTCTGGGGACTCGGAGACCGGCGGCCACCATTCCGGCGGTACCTCCAGCAGGTCGCACATCTCGCGACTCCAGCGGCGGCCCGCGACGTCGAAGGCCAGGGTGCCGGAGGCGTCGGAGACTTCCGCGGCGGCCACGCCGGTGAGGCGGAGGCGGATGTAGTCTTTGGGCAGCAGGACACGCCGGATGCGGGCGTAGTTACCAGGCTCGTTCTCCCTTACCCAGAGGAGTTTGGTCGCCGTGAAGTTGGGCAGTGCCGGATTGGCAGCCAGCGCGATGAGGCGCCCTCGGCCGATCTTGGCCTCGAACGCCGCGGCCTGGGGCGCTGAGCGCTGATCGCACCAGATCAGGGCCGGCCGAATGACGGCGTCGGCGGCGTCCAGCAGAACCGCGCCGTGCATCTGGCCGGTCAGACCGACGCCGGAGATATCGGGCCCGGCGCAGCCGGCCGCCGCCAGCGCACGCCGCACCGCCAGCCCGCAGCCCTGCCACCACGCCTCGGGGTCCTGTTCGGCCCACGTCGGCTCCGGCTGGATCAGGGGGTAATCGGCGCTCCCGGTTCCGAGCACACGCCCGTCTTCGGTCATGACGATCGCCTTGCAGGCGGAGGTGCCGACATCGATTCCCAAAAGATGACCCACCATGAATCCCTCCCCGTGCGCTGTCGTCGTGGATCCCGTTCCACCGCTTCCATGCCTGTGCGGGTCCCCCGCGCAGGCGGCCGTCTGTCGGCGGTCCGCCGCGGAACGTGGTGGGGCGTGTAGCACCGGGCTGTGTGCCGTGCGGGCTGTCTACGGGGCGGCCAGCTCGGCCGACCGAGCGGGGAGGGGCCCTGGTGTGCCCGGTGCCGTCGCCAGCCGCGTATCCTCCCGTTTCCGCCGTGCCCGGTTCGCCGCCGGCGCGCGCGGCACCTCGCCCCTTCTCCTCCAGCGTCATCTTTGCGGCAGGAACGCCGCGGCCGCGGCCGGAAATCCACCGGCCAAGTCGTTGCAGCGGGGAGTGGTCCGGGTGGCCAAGCAGGTGCGGGTGGGGATGGTCGGCTACAAGTTTATGGGTAAGGCGCACAGTCACGCGTACTACGACGTGGCGCGCTTCTTCGACCTCAGGGCGGAACCGGTGATGGCGGCGATCTGCGGGCGGGACGAATCCGGCGTCCGGGTGGCGGCGGCAAAGATGGGCTGGCAGGGGTATGAGACGGATTGGCGCCAGCTCGTCGCGCGGCCCGACATCGACTTGGTCGATGTCTCCACGCCCAACAACCTGCACGCCGAGATCGCGATCGCCGCGGCGGAGCACGGCAAGCATGTGCTCTGCGAGAAGCCGCTGGCCATGACGCTGGAGCAGGCGCGCCGCATGCAGGCGGCGGTGGAGCGCGCCGGGGTCGTGCACATGATCTGCCACAACTACCGCTTCGCTCCCGCCGTGCAGTACGCGCGGCAGATGATCGCCGCCGGCGAACTCGGCGAGATCTACCACATCCGTGCGCAGTATCTGCAGGATTGGATCATGGATCCCGAGTTCCCGTTGGTGTGGCGCCTGCAAAAAGACGTGGCCGGCTCGGGGACGCACGGGGACCTGTCGGCGCACATCATTGATCTGGCACGCTTCCTGGTTGGGGAGTTCGACAGCGTCACCGGGGCGCTGCACACCTTCATCAAGGAGCGACCCCTGGATGGCAGCGGCGAGGGCGCATGGGGCGCCAGGGGCGCGGCGGGGCGACAGACGGGCACCGTGACGGTGGACGACGCCGCCATGTTCCTGGCGCGCTTCCGGGGTGGCGCACTCGGGGTCTTCGAGGCGAGCCGCTTCGCCGGGGGCAACCGGAACGGTAACCGCTTCGAGATCAACGGCAGCAAGGGCTCGGTGCGTTGGGACCTTGAGAACATGAACAATCTCCAGTTGTACCTGCACGCCGACCGCGCGGGACAGCAGGGCTTCCGCACCATCAACTGCACAGAGGGTGCGCATCCCTATGCCGACCACTGGTGGCCGGCGGCGCACATCATCGGCTACGAGCACACCTTCGTGCATCTGGTCTCCGAATTGATGAACGGAATCGCTGACGGCCGCTCGCCGCAGCCGAACTTCGTGGACGGGGTTCGGAACCAGGCGGTACTGGAAGCGGTGTCGACTTCCTCCGAGACCGGGGTGTGGGTGAACGTGCAGGCGTAGCAGGCATGTGGTGGGTGCTCAGGAATGGGCGGTCGGTCCCGGATCGCCGTTGCGCGATCTCCTCCGGGGGGCGCGGGCCCCGTCTCCCGTCGGCACATCCGGTGCGGGGGGAATGGCGGCATGTGGATCGTCGGTCATCGTGGCGCTGCCGGTCTGGCTCCGGAGAATACGTTGGAGGCCTTCGTCCGCGGCGTCGCGGCAGGGGCGGACGTTGTGGAGTGCGATGTCCACCTGAGCCGTGATGGCGTGCCCGTCGTCATCCACGACGGCACCCTCGGCCGCACCACCGGCGGCAGCGGCCCCGTCGGCGCTCGGACTCTGGCCGAACTGCAGCGGCTCGATGCCGGGGCCGGCCAGCGGCTGCCGACCCTGGCCGAAGTGTTCGCGGCCATCGACGTACCGGTGCAGGTGGAGATCAAGGACCCGGCGGCGGTGGGTGCGGTCGCTGCGTTTCTGTCGGGAATGCACCGCGCGGAGCGGACCTGGGTGGTCGCCTTTGACCTCCGCCTGCTCGCCGAGATCGGCCGGCAGGTGCCGGGGCTGCGGACCGGGGTGCTCTGCGCTGCGAGACCGGCCGATGCGGTGGCCGCGTGCCGGGGGGTTGGCGCGGCTGCCTTTTGCCCGCTGCACACCTGGGTCGATGCCGCCCTGATGGCGGCCTGCCGCGCCGCACAGGTAGCCGTCATGCCGTGGACAGTCAACCTTCCCACTGACGTCTTGCGGTTGCGTGAACTCGGCGCGGCAGCGGTGACCACGGACCGGCCGGATATGGCGGCCGCGACGCTCGGACGGGTGGGAGGCAGGACGCCGGAACCGAAGTCCTGAGCCCGCGGCCGGTCCTGCCCGGGCCATCCGGGGGTGACACCGGCGTGCTACACTGATGGGAACGGGTGGTCTGCGGCCCGGCACCGCCAGCGCCGCGTAGGCACGTCGGGCCGCTGTTCGGGGAGGGGGAACCTCCGGTGTCAGGAGACGGTGCCCGCTTGCCGAAACGGATGACGGTACTGGATCTATCTCGCCTGCGCGCCGCGGGGCGGCCGATTGTGGCCGTCACCGCCTATACGACCCCCGAAGGCCGTTGCTGCGACGAAGCCGGGGTCGACCTCGTCCTTGTCGGGGACTCGCTGGGGCGGGCCGTGTTGGGTCTGCCGGACGAACTGCGCGTAACGATGGCGGACATGGAACGCCACACGGCGGCGGTGGCGCGCGGGGTGCATCGCGCCCTGCTGGTCGCCGATCTCCCCTTCCTCTCGTACCAGGTCGATCTCGGGCAGGCGGTGCGCAACGCTGGGCGGCTCATCCGGGCCGGAGCCGCCGCAGTCAAGCTCGAGGGGGGCATGGCGCAGCTGCCGGCCATCGAGCGCATCCTGGCGGCGGGGATCCCCGTGATCGGCCATCTCGGCTTTACCCCGCAGTCCGTCCACCTCCTGGGCGGGGCCCGTGTCCAGGGTCGGGTGCGGAAGGACGCCGACCGCCTGCTCGTTGAAGCCCGGGCCATCGCCGCCGCCGGTGTTTCGGCCGTCGTCTTGGAGATGGTCCCCGCGGCGTTGGCTGCAGAAGTAACCCGCGTGCTCGACGTCCCGACGATCGGGATCGGGGCGGGTCCAGGCTGTGCGGGGCAGATCCTCGTTCTCTACGACCTGATCGGTCTCTCCGCGCGTGTACCCCGTCTGGCGCGGACCTACGCGGATCTGGGGGCAGCCATGGCCACGGCGGTGGCGGCGTACGCGGGCGATGTGCGCACGGGCGCCTTCCCCACCGCGGAGCAGTCGCACGACGGCCGCGGCTGGGGAGGCACGGCCGTCGTGGAGGGGGCGGGCGTGCCGGGAGAGGACGTCCCGTGACCATCGTGCGCACGGTTGAGGCCGCGCGGACCTGGGCGGCGGATCGCCGACGGTCTGGCGCGCGCCTGGCGCTGGTGCCGACGATGGGGGCGCTCCACGCCGGCCACCTCGCCCACGTGCAGGCCGCTCGCCAGCGGGCGGATGCCGTTGCGCTTTCCGTGTTCGTCAATCCGACTCAGTTTGGCCCCGGTGAGGATCTGGAACGGTACCCGCGGGATCTGGACCGGGACGGGGCGCTGTCCGCGGCGGCGGGCGTGGACCTATTGTTCGCGCCGTCGCCGCGGGACATGTATCCGGGGGGACAAACCGGGGTCGCGGTGGATGTCGGTGCGGTGGGAACGGTGCTGGAGGGGAAACACCGCCCGACGCACTTCCGGGGCGTCGCCACGGTGGTGTGCAAGCTCCTGGCGGTCTTTGTTCCCGACATCGCCACGTTCGGGCAGAAAGACGCGCAGCAGGTGGTCGTAGTCCGCCACGTGGTGCGCGAGATGCTCCTGCCGGTCGAGATCGTCTGTATCCCAACGGTCCGCGATCCCGACGGGCTCGCCCTGTCGTCGCGCAATGCGTACCTCACGGCCGAGCAGCGTCGCGCCGCGCCCGTCCTGCGGCGCGCGTTGCTGGAGGCGGAGGCGATGGTGCGGGCGGGGGAGCGCCGTGGGGCTGCGGTCGAGGAGGTCCTGCGAGCCGTTCTGTCCTCGGAGCGCTTGGCGCAGACCGACTATGCGCTCGCGGTGTCGGCCGAGGACCTGCGGCCGGCGGTGGTGCTGCAGGGCCGCATCCTCCTTGTTGCAGCCGCCCGTTTCGGTGCGACCCGGCTCCTGGACAACACCTGCCTGGATGTCGGGCCGGACGGTGTTTCGGCCGCGTTACCCTGATGCCGCTGCACCGAACCGGGCCCCTTGGGGGAGGTGCTGCGGGCCGTGCGTCATTATGTTCAGCAAACAGGATTAGGCGTGTCCCTGCCCGAAAGTGGAAGCGAAGGGGACTCGTTGTGGTGGGTTGCGGGTAGGGCGGGTGGTGTGCGTGTTCGCACGGGTTGGGAACCTCGGTTGCATGGTGACCGGAACGCGATGTACGCGCCGCTCGGCGTTGCGCACGGGGGTCGCCGCTGCCGGGGTCGCCGTGACCGGCTCCATGCTGTCCGCCTGTGGCCCCACCGTGGCGGATCTCACCGCCGCCGCCGCCAGCCCGATTGTGCTGACGTGGCAGCCCTGGACCGGCTTCGCTGGCGGCGGCACGCCCACGGCCGCCGGACTGATGCTCGATGGATTGCGCCCGTGGTTGGCTGACCATCCAGGCGTGCAGGTGCGTGTCGCCTCGCGCGTCTCGACCGGGGCGACGCTGGCGGCGATGCGGGCGGGGCGGGGGCCGGACGTCTTCCATGGCGTGGTGCTGCCCCCTTACAGGGAGCGGAACCTGGCGCTCGACCTCCAGCCGTTCGTGCGCAGCAGCGGGATCGACATGTCCATGTTCTCCCAGTCTGCCATCGCCTATTACACCTCTGCGGAAGGCTCCGCCGGGACGGCAGGGGCCCTTTACTGCCTACCCGCCTTCATGAACACGCTGGCCATGGCTGTAAATGTCGGCAAGCTCTATGAGCTTGGGCTGAACCCTCCGGAGCCCGGCTGGGACGATGCGCAGTGGACGGCCTTCTGGCAGGCGGCGACCCATCCCGCCCCGGGCACGGCGCATCGGTACGGCGGCAATCTGCGGTGGAGCGGATACGACGCCTCCGGTGGCGGGAACCCGGCACCGTTCTATCTCAAGGGTTTTGGGGGCGAGTACGTCGATCCGGCGAATACCGCGCGGTGCTATCTCGACCATCCCGGTTCCGTAGGCTGCCTGCAGTGGAGTTACGACCTGAGGCGGGCCGGTGTGCTCGGCGGCAACAACCGGGCAGACATCGGCAGCGGCCGCCAGATCAGCGGCCCCCTCGGTACGGGCGGCGACCTGGTGTACGCCGCGCAGAACTGGCGTGGCGACGTGAGGTGGGACATTGTTCCTCTGCCCGTCTGGCCAAACGGGGCGGCCACCTACGGGTCCAGTGACTTCTACGCGATCTGGGAGGGCACGCCGGTACCGGAGATCGCCTGGTCGCTCTTGCGCTTCCTCTCGGCGGAATCGGAATGGCAGACCTTCATGACCAAATTGGCGCTGGTCGGTCCGAGCCTGAAGGCGCTATGGCCCCAATGGGAGGCGACCGTCCTCCAATATGCCGCGCCGCTCTCCCGGGTCCGCCTCGACGTGTTCACCCAAGCTGTGCAGCAGGACCTGCCGTACGTTGGCCTCAGTTTCAGATTTGCGGACACCCAGTCGGCGCAGGTGATCAAACGATACTGCCTGCTGGCCCAGGCCGGTGCGATCAGCGTGCCGGCTGCAGCCCAGCGCGCGTCGGCCGAGGTGGACGCGTTGCAGGCGGGCAGCGGGAGCGCGGAACAGCGCTCGGCCAAGGCGCTGCAGCAGGTGGAGCGCGCGGCGGCCGCCATGGCCGTGAAGGAGCAACCCCCCCTGGCCGGCAGTGGGAACGCCCCCTTACCGGTTGGGAACTGGCTCAAGGCGGGCTCGACCTCGGGGGCGTTCCTGCTCCTCGGAGACGGGAGCGCGATCGGCGACATGGCCGACTCCTGCGTCTTCGCCGGGAGCGCCCAAAGCGCGATGACCGCCGAGTACAGCTGCCGGGTCACCCAACTGGTCAATCTGACCTGCCCGACCCTGAGTCCGACGGCCACGGCGGGGTTGATGGTCCGGGGTAACCTGGGGGATGGCGCCGCGATGCTGGCGTTGGCCGTCACTGTCGGCAGCGGCGTGGTGCTCGAGGTGCGCCCCGTCGGGACCGGGACGTCGGTGACGCTTCCGGCTGCCGTCTCCGTCCTCGGTGTGGGGGCGGGCGAGACGGTGCCAGCCGCTGTGGGCAGGCCGATCTGGCTGAAGCTGCGTCGCAGCGGCACAACCTGGACCGCTTTCGTTTCTGTGGATGGCCGCGTCTGGCGTCCGGCCGGATCACCGCTCACCGTGGCCGTGTCCGCTGTCTGGGCCGGGCTGTACGTCTGCGCCGGCAACGGTGGCTTCGGGGGAAAGGGGTATGTGCGGGCCGGGTTCGACGCGGCCGTCGGATTCGTGCCCTCCGCAGCGTACCAGCTTGGCCGCTCGGGTATACCCCCCGCCGCCGGCCCGGTCCCCCCCGACTGGCGGACAATGACGCCCGCTTGAGCGATCCCGGCGCTCGCCTTCCGGTGCTTGCGGGCAGGACCGCCTCGCGGGCCGCGGCGGGCGCGGCCCCCGGGCAGTCGATGTCCCCCAGTGCGGGCAGCTACCGTTGGGCGGCGAACCGTACCAGTCGGGGCGACCCCTTTAGGCGCGGAGCCTCTACCCTTCCCGAACCTCCGTGATGCGGTTGCCCGGGCCAAGGAGCACAACCCGCGGGCGCACGCTGGCCGCCTCGGCATCCGTGACGTTGCCGAAGGCCATGATGATCACCAGATCGCCGGCACGCCCGAGACGTGCGGCGGCACCGTTCAGGCCGATGGTGCCGGAGCCGGCCGGACCCTCGATGGCATAGGTCTCAAAGCGACTACCGTTGGTGATGTTGGCGACCAGAACCCGCTCATAAACGGCGATGTCGGCCACCTTCAAGAGATCGGTGTCGATGGTGATGCTGCCTTCGTAGTCCGGATCGGCCTGAGTCACCGTCGCCCGGTGCAGCTTGCTGCGCAGCACGGTGCGCGTCAAGAGGCCGGGCCTCCCTCTTCATGGTCAGATATCGGCTGCCGCGCGGGCCCCGCCAGCTGCCCGCGTGTCGAGGTCAGTGTACGGCATGCGGCCGCCCGCGGTCGAGCGGTTGTGCCGCCGCGGGTGCGGGCGACCGGTCAAAAGGAGCGCCAGGGGCGGCGGGAGCCTGTTGCGGAGGCGGGGCAACCCAGGCGGGACTCGAAGGCCCATCCGTCTCCATCCCGCCCGGGTTGGCGCAGACGCCCCTCCGTTCGGGGCAGCACCGCTTCCAGGGGCAGTGGTCGACCGCTGCCCGACGTCGGTGCGGTTTGACGGTGATGGTCGCCCGACCCTATACTCAGACAGGTGGTGGGCGTGGAAATCGATCTCACCGCGTTTCTCCGTACTCACCAGCAGACACGGACCGAGGACGTATCGTTCCTGGTGCCGGCGGGTCCCACCCAACTTGGCGCACAGGTACGGTTGGCCAAACCCGCGTCTGTGGCCGTATGTCTGGCCGGGAATCGCGGTATGGTCCGCGTCGAGGTATCTGCGGACCTGCATTTGTGTTGTCCCTGTGACCGGTGCTTGGACGAGGTCAGGTTCGAAATGCCCGTGGCGTTCACTGAGGAGTGGCGGCTGGGCCGTGCGGCCCTGGACGGGCGTGGTCGCCAGCATAGCGGCGTTCATGCGCAGGCGTGGGACGCCGAGAGCGACGATGATGCCGAGATGGTTGTGCGCCGCACGGTCTGCGAGCAGGCGGCGGACCTGGACGAGGCGTTTTGGCAGAATGCCGGCTTGGCGTTGCCGCTGAAGGTGCTGTGTGCCGAGAATTGCCGTGGGCTGTGCCAGCGGTGCGGCACCAATTTGAACCGCACGGTTTGCATGTGCTCCGAGTCACCGCCCGATTCGCGATTGTCGCTGCTCGGCCGGTGGCGCCCCGATCCGCACCGCTGAAGTGATGGCTGTGCCGCTCATCGAGGAGGTCGAACTACCCGGTGCCGAATCCGAAGCACAAGCATTCCAAGTCCCGCCGCGATAAGCGCGCCGCCCACTTCAAGATCGTACGGCGCAGCCTGTCGCTCTGCCCGCGGTGCCGGCATCCCAAGCTGCCGCACCATGCCTGTGGTAATTGTGGCTACTACCGCGATCTGCAGGTGATCCGGATCGAGGAGGAGTGAGCGGTGTGCTGTGAGTGTGCACACTGTTCATCCCCCGATTTTACTGCATTCGGGGCCTGAGACCGGCTCACTCCGTCCTACCGCCGGATCGGTGCGCACCGAAGGCGGGAGGGGAGCAGATGTCGGTCGCTGTGCTGTGGGAGCCGCGCAGTGGCGAAAGGGCAGTCTGGCCGGCGGGTCGAAGAGGCGGCGGAGTGCCCCGTCTTCGATGACGCCCGTTTGCCGTGTCTTGTATCGGCGCCGCTTGCCGCCGCGGCGGCGGCTCGGAGGAGGGGCGCTGTGGCCATCGCCGTACCGGATTTCGTCCACCTGCACCAGCACAGCGAATGGAGCCTGCTCGACGGGGCCTGCCGGGTCCAGGAGATGCCAGTCCGTGCGGCCGAACTGGGCATGAAGTCACTGGCCATCACCGACCACGGGGCGATGCACGGCGTCCTCGACTTCTATCAGGCTTGCAGGAAGGCGGACATCAAGCCCCTGATCGGGTGCGAGGTGTACGTCTCGCCGCGCTCGCGGTTGGAGAAGGACCCGCAGTTGGACAAGGACCCCTACCACTTCGTGCTTTTGGCGAGGGATGCAGTCGGCTACCGCAACCTGATCCGCTTGGTCAGTCAGGCCCAGTTGGAAGGTTTCTATTACAAGCCGCGCGTCGACCGGGAACTGCTGGCGGCGCATGCGGCGGGTCTCACCGCACTGTCGGCCTGTCTGGGTGCGGAGGTGCCCCAACTCCTCCTGCAGGAGAAGTTGAAGGAGGCCGCAGACGCGGCTGCCTTCTACCGTGACGTCTACGGGCCAGACCATTTCTTCCTGGAGCTGCAGGACCACGGCATTCCTGAACAGCAGACCGTCAATCGACTCCTGGTGGACATGGGCCGCCGTCTGGGGATCCGCATAGTGGCCACCAACGATGCCCACTACCTGCGTCGGGAGGACGCCAAGGCCCACGACATCCTGCTCTGCATCCAGACCGCTGCCAATCTGGACTCGCCCAAACGACTGAAATTCCCCACCGACGAGTTCTATCTCAAATCGCCGCAGGAAATGGCGGCTCTCTTCGCCGAGATCCCCGAAGCCCTGCGCAACACCGCGCTGGTCGCGGAGCAGTGTGACCTCCGGTTTGAATTCGGGAAGTATCTGCTTCCCAGGTTCGACCTGCCGGAGGGACATACGGCAGGGAGCTACCTGCGCAAGCTGTGCGAGGAAGGCTTGCCGCAACGCTATCCCGGTTCTCCGCCTGAGGTCGTCTCTCAAATGAACTACGAACTTGAACTCATCGAAAGGATGGGCTTTTCCGCCTACCTGCTGATTGTGTGGGATTTCTGCGATTTTGCCCGCCGGAACGGTATCCCGGTCGGTCCGGGCCGTGGATCGGCGGCCGGTTGCCTCGTCTCCTATCTCGTCGGCATCACCAATATCGATCCCATACGCTACAAGTTGGTCTTCGAGCGCTTTCTCAACCCCGAGCGCGTGGAGATGCCGGACATCGACATCGACTTCTGCTTTGAGCGGCGCGGCGAGGTTATCGAATACGTGGCGCGGCGCTATGGTGCCGACTGTGTCGCGCAGATCGCCGCGTTCGGTACAATGGGTGCCCGGGGAGTGATTCGCGACGTGGGGCGAACCCTCGGTTTCGCGCCCACCGAGACCGACAAGATCGCCAAACTCGTGCCCGAAGGCGTCGACGTGTCGCTCAAGGATGCGCTGCAGCCCGGTGCCGAGCTCGCGCAACTGGTGGCGAAGGATCAAAGGGTCCGGGAGCTGGTGGATGTCGCCAAACTCCTGGAGGGCACCCCGCGGCATGCCTCCGTGCACGCGGCCGGAGTGGTCATTGCCCCCGAGCCCCTCGCTGACATCGTGCCGTTGATGCGGACCAAGGAGGGCCGCGCCGCGATCCAGTTCGATATGGACCAATGCAAAAAGCTGGGCCTGCTCAAGATGGACTTCCTTGGTCTCCGTAACCTGACGGTCATCGAGGACTGCCGCAAGCGCGTTGAGGCGAGGACCGGTCGGCCGCTCAACACCGACGACCTGCCGGTGGATGACGGCAAGACGTACCGGATGCTGAGCGAAGGTCACACCGTCGGAGTCTTCCAGTTCGAGTCCTCCGGTATGACCGACCTTGTGCGCAGGCTCCGCCCGAATAATATTGAGGACATCATCGCTGCCGGCGCCCTCTTCCGTCCGGGTCCGATGGAGAACATCCCCCTGTACCTGAAGGCCAAACACGGCGGCAATCCGACCTATCCGCACCCCGACCTGGAGCCGATTCTCCGGGATACCTACGGGGTCATGATTTATCAGGAGCAGGTCCAGCAGGTGGCCGCAAAGATGGGCGGCTTCACGCTGGGCGAAGCCGACATGCTGCGACGGGCCATCAGCAAGAAGGACCAGGAGCTGATGGAACAGTACCGAATCCGGTTCCTGGACGGTTGTGAGAAGAACGGTTACTCCAGGGAACTGGGGGAAACGGTCTATGGCCAAATCGAGAAATTCGCCGGCTATGGCTTCAACCGTTCACACTCCGCCGCCTACGGTTACGTCGCCTATCAGACCGCCTACCTCAAGGCCAACCATCCGGTCGAGTACATGGCCGCCCTGCTGACCTCGATGGCGGGGGGCAAGGGCAACAAGAAGGATTCGGCCGCCATCTACATCGACGAGGCGCGCCGTCTCGGCATCGCGGTGCTGCCGCCAGACGTCCATGAGAGTCGAGCGGACTTTACGGACCTGTACGATCCGGAGGGTGGCGCCGGCCGGTTGGGAAAAATTCGTGTCGGTTTGGCCGCAGTGAAGAACGTAGGTGCAACCGCCGTCGAATCCATCCTCGCCGCGCGGAAGGAGGGCGGACCGTTCCGCAGCCTGACCGACTTCTGCCGGCGCGTGGATCTCAAAGTTTGCAACAAGCGGGCGTTGGAGAGCCTGATTCGCGCCGGCGCCTTCGATTCGCTTGAGCCGGTGCGGGCGCGATTGCTGGCCGGGATCGAAGAGTGCATGAAGGCGGCTCAGGTGCGGGCGCGGCAGAAGGCTCGTGGACAGAGGAGCCTCCTCGATCTGCTCGGCGCGGCCGGGGACAGCGGCGCTGATCCTGGCGTCATCCGGGATCAACTGCCGGATGTGCCGGAATTCTCCCCCAGAGATCGCCTGACGCAGGAGAAGGAGGTCCTGGGTCTCTATATTTCTGGTCATCCCCTGGAGTCCCATGCCGAAGAGTTGCGCATGCGGACGCACAGCGTGCAGAGCCTGCAGGAGAAGGCCGATGACGACCGCTGCACCGTCGGCGGCATTGTCACGCACATGCGCCGAGTTCCCACCAAGAAGGGCGATCCGATGGCCTTCATCACGGTGGAGGATCTGACGGGTCAGATCGAGGTGGTGATCTTTCCCAAGGTTTATGCCGAGTTGAACAAGGACCTGATCGCGCCTGACCGCCTGGTGCTGGTCCGCGGCAGGGTCTCCTGGCGTGAGGACCGCCGGGGTGGGGGAGGCGTAGATGACGTCGGCACTGATGACGCCGGAGAGGGTGGCCGCGGCGAGGTGACCGTTGTGGCTGAAGAAATAGAGTCCTTCCTGGATGGTCCGTCCGCGGAGATCTCCGCCGCTACGGCGGCCGGGGAATACCTCCGAGGCGGAGGGACGTCGCTGTCGGCGACCGAGGTCCGACTTGCGCGCGGCGGGGAAACCGGCCCCGGGTCGACGGTGCCAGCGGCGGACGGTCGTCCGGTACGTGCCGACGGCCGTCCGTCCGGCGCGGCGATCCCTGAGCCGGCGCCGGACGTGGTCCCCGGGCGGCCGGCCGCCCAGGCGCCGGCCATGGAGCGTTATGTCGTCTCCGTGCCCACTCTGACCGACGATCTTGGTCTGAATCTGCTCGCCGCCGTGTTGCGGGCCCATCCCGGCCCGATCCCGGTGGAGATCCGCTTTGTTCTGGAAAAACGGGCACTCCTGGCCGGGGAATCCTTTCATGTCGACGGCAGTGAGGCCCTGCGCAGGGACGTGGCCAGCGTTCCGTTCCTTGAGCCGGGACAGGCAGGCTGAAAGTGGACTCCCATTTTCCGCCTGCAGATGCGATCGGCCGAGGGAGGATCGCCGTGCCGCTGTGCGGCAACGGTGCGCTCCCGCCGCCGTGCAGGTGCCGTGCACGTCTGCCAGAATGCCTCGCGGCGGCGCGCCATGCCTCCGGGAGCGACGGGGCGAGAGGCGGTTGCGAAGGGTGGTCCGAGGCCCGCGGGGGTAGTCCTGCCATTGGCGGTTCCGTCAGCAATCGACCGCTGTTGGGGATATCTGGACGCCCGACTTTCGGCGGAGGGTGGCCCTCGGAAGGGGTGGGCAACAGCTGAGTCACGCCAGAAAGCGCGTGGTGTCCGTCAGTCTGGGCACCAGGCGCCGTGACCACGCGGCGGCATTGACCCTGTTGGGAACCCCTGTCGACATCGTCCGCCGCGGTTTCGACGGCGACGTCGACGCGGCCCTGCGGGCGATCCGGGAACTGGACGGACGGGTTGACGCCATCGGCCTGGGTGGCCTTGACGTTTACCTCCACGTCGCCGGAGAGCGGTATGTTGTGGCCGACGGGGAGCGCCTGCTGCGAGCAGCGCGGATCACGCCCGTGGTGGACGGTTCCGGGCTCAAGCAAACTCTGGAGCCCGCCGCGGTGCGCTGGCTCGCCGTGCACGGCCCCGTACCGCTGCGGGGGCTGCCGGTGCTCATGGTGTCCGCGGTCGACCGCTATGGCATGGCCGTGGCGCTTGAGGAAGCGGGCTGCAGGGTCGTGTACGGGGACCTGATGTTCACTTCGGGCCTACCCTATCCCATCTCCTCGCTGGCCGAACTCCAAAAGATCGCGCGGCGGCTGGTGCGGGAGGTGACCAAGCTTCCGATCCGCATGCTCTACCCCACCGGCCAGGAGCAGGAACGGCCGCCGGAATTCGCCTTTCCGGAGGAATACGAGCGCGCCGCGCTGATCGCCGGCGACTTCCACCTCATCCGGCGCCATGTGCCGCCCCGGATCGAGGGCAAGGCCGTGCTCACCAACACCACCACGGCGGCCGACCGGGCGGACCTGGCGGTCCGCGGGGCCCGCTGGGTCTTCACGACGACACCGCTCCTGGATGGCCGTTCTTTTGGCACCAATGCGCTGGAGGCTGCGGTCGTTGCCGTCCTGGGCCGGCGTCCCGAGGAACTGGTCCCTGCCGACTTCGAGCGCGTCCTGCACGAAATCAGCTACAGCCCCAGCGTCGTGGACTTGGAGCAGCCCTGAAGGCCCGCCGCACGTGTGTCGTGTTGCGCACCGCCGGACCTGGAACCCGTGCGCGCAGGGAGGTCAAGTGTGATGACGCCCCCCGCGGAAATGGAGAATGTGCTGCGGCAGTTCGCGCTGCAGTTCAATACCAGCCCGGAACTCCCGAAAATGACGCGGGGCTGGGATCGGACCATCCTCGTTCAGGCGCAGGATGCCGGTTGGGTCCGGGCGCTGCGCGTCGAGGCAGGTCGAGTGGCACTCCTGGGCGCCGCAGAGGCGCCGGGTGGGGCCGAGATCGTGTTGCAGGGTACGTCGGATGTCCTGGCGGCCATCTTCCGCGGCGAGATGTCCCCGACCGAACCCTATCTTGACGGAAGCCTCATCGTGCGCAGCACAGAGGCCGACATGATGAAGCTCGACATCTTTACGCTCATGGTGTGGGGGGAGTAGGTGCCGGCGGTGGGTGGTGCGGAGGGAGGCGGGCAGTGGAGGGCACCGGAGGGGCGGGCTGGAAAGCCGGCAACGCATAAGCAGTTGCGGAGGGTGCCGATCCTGGGCCGGTGATCGGCAACTCCGCAGGCACCACCTTTTCCCGCAACCACCGTCATCGCCTGGCCCGTCAGGCACCGGCCTGCTCACTGGCGCGGCCGTCCGGACGGTTGTCGAGGCGCCGGATGGTACCGAGGCGTATCCCGGAAGGGTTGTGGCCGGATTCCGCCCCAGCGGGTGCGCCGGCGGCTGAGGTCTGAGCCATGGCCTGCGCGCCGCCGAGCAGCCCAGCCGGGGCCGCGTCCCTTTCTTTTTGGCGCGCCTTCCGGGCGATCCAGGCCTGATACAGACCCAGGGCCACGTCAACACCCATCCTGAGCACAGGGCTTGTGCCGACAGGGGCGGTCGCCCCCAGGGCGCTTGGCAGGATACGGCGCACAATGGCCCTTCCGAGCGCACTCTCCACCAGGGAACGGCCCGCCCCGGCGATCGCGCCGACGTGTCGGGCGGCGCGCCGTGCCTGCTCGACGGTGTCGCCGGTCTGTTCCGCCAGGGCTCCGACACGGTCCAGGGTTTCCTGCAGGTGACGGCTCGCCTCGGTGACGGCTTCCAGGAGCGGTATGAGTTTCGCGAAAAGCCGGCGACCCGTCGCAAGGACGTACAGGAACAGACCTATCTGCGCCACCGCAATCAGCGTGACGGCGACGACCAGAACGCTGCCGGCCGTCCCGTTCATCAGGCCTCCTCGCCGTCGCCTTCCGTGGTTGCTGCGGCCTCGCCGAGCCCCGGCGCGGGACCCTCGCCCGGCGCAAGGTTGGCCACGGCCTCCTCCACGGTCTGCTGGATGCCGCCAAGCATCGCCTCGACCTTGGCGCGCACGCGCCGCCCCGCAGCCTGCGCCTGTTGACGTACGTGTGTCGACGTCTGGTCCGCCTCGTCGCAGACGCGGTCTGCCAGTTGCCCGGCGCCGTCGCGGACCCGTCCGACGGTCTCGGCGGCGCGACGCCCGACGACGCGGCGCAATTCGTCGCCTGAAGCCGGAGCGAGGAGCAGGCCGATCAGGGCGCCGACCAAGCCGCCCACCAAGAGTCCCGCGGCGAAGTCTCCCTTGTCGCGCATCGTCAATCCGCCTCCCGCAGTTCCATCATCCCGCCAGGTATTCTATCGAAACCTCGGCCATCTGACAGGTGCCGCTTTTCACCGGGGCGGAGTCTGCTTGTGTGCAACCGCTGCCATGGGGAAACGGAGGCACGGTGGGACGGAGCACGGTAGGGGCCGGGCCCCGGTTCGACGCTGCAAGCGGTCGTTTTTTTGCACCGGATGTGCGCCGCGGGCTCCCGGGGCCAATGGGGTGTTGCCGCGCCGGTCGCGTAACAGCGGATTTGGCAGCGGTGGCCCGGCCTGCAAGGGCCTGCAGGCTTCCACCCCGCGGCGCCGAAACCGCAACCCGTCGCGGTCCTCACTGCGTCATTCGCGCTCCAAACGGAGGTGGCTGCATGTCTCTGCCGATGTCGCTCCCATCGCCTCTATCCGGCCCGGAGGGTCCTGGCGGCGGGACCGGGCGCGTGGATGGCGGGGGAATGTTCCTTTCCTGCCGACCCAGTTCGTTCGGCAGTGCCGCGCCGCAGGCGTACGAGTACCTGGCTTCGTGGGGGGTGCGTCATGTCGAGATCGCCCTGCCCAAGCCCGAGGAGGCGGTGCGGGTCCGGACGGAGCTGGAGCGGCATGGCCTCTCGGCGGCTTCGATCCAGGTTGGCACCGATGTTGGCAATCCGGAACTTGCGGAACACTTCGCGCTTGCGGCGCGCCGCGCAAGGGACGAGTTTGGCGCCCGGTATATCTTCACCAGTGCCCACGCGGGCAGGCACGGTCTCCAGGCGGCCTATGAGGCCCTCACCCGGGCGGGGGACGCCGCGGCCCGCCACGGTGTGACCATTGTGCTGGAAACCCATCCGGATCTGGGAACCAACGGGGCCGTGGCCGCGGTGACCATGCGCGCGGTCAATCATCCCAATGTGCGCATTAACTGGGATCCGGCCAATGTCTATTACTACAACGATCACTGCGACGGCGCCAGGGAGTTTGAACTAGCGCTGCCGTACGTAGCCGCCATCCACCTCAAGGACACGGGCGGCGGGTTTCACGCCTGGGATTTCCCCGCGCTGGGGGAGGGTGTGGTGGATTTCGCCTACATCCTTCGCCGCCTGATGGAGACGGGCTTTCATGGGCCCTGCACCATGGAAATCGAGGGTGTCAAGGACGAACGGCTCACCGCCGGGCAGTATGCGGCCCGGGTGAAGAAGTCCATCGACCATCTCCGTGGGCTGGGGTACTTCACGGTCTGATCGACCTCCGGCTCCACGCGCCCGGGGCTCGGGGCGGGCGGCGCCTCCTTCGGACCCGGAAACGCCCGCCCGGGCAGAGATCCGCTGCCGTCCACTGACCGGTGGGATCTGGTGGCTGGTGGGCCGGGTGCAGCGATAGCTCCATGTGTTCTCGGATAGCCCGGGGCCAAAGCGGTATTCTCTGTCGGAACTGCGGGGACCGGATGATATCGGGCAGTGCCTGGTGCCGGGTCTGGGGGTGTTCCGCCGGGCCGCCGTGTCGCGAGCCGGATGGACACGGCGGTCGTTGTTTCGCCCACCGGTCTGAGGGTTGCCGTCACAGGTCCGCGCTCACAGGGCGGACCAGACCAGTGCGCAGGTCCAGACCACTGCCCAGCCCACCATGAGGGCGGCCACACGCCACATTTCCCGGCGTCGCCGAAACAGGGCGAGACCAACAGAGGCGAGCCCGCTGATCCCCACCACGCCGAAGAACCCACCGGGCGGCGCGGGAAGCCCTCCCCAGATGAACAGCCCCACGGCCAGATAGGCCTGGAAGAGGGCCCAGGGGAGGAGGGCGCCCCAGAACGGCGAGGTCACGCGCAGCAGATAGAGGATCGCCTGTGCCAGCGCGCGGCAGATGGCGTAGACCACCAGCACCGAGAGGACAAGCAGGGCCAACTGCACCTCCGGGCCCAGAGTGTGCACCTCCCACTGTGCCATGCGTACCTATCTCCGGTTCTCGCCGACCTGAGCGCGGTCAGACGGTTCCCTGCCCACCGGCCACGCAGCCGGTGTGCGGAAGCTACCCCCACAACCAGAGCAGGGACTGCAGCCAAATCACGGGACCGCGGAGCAGGTCCGCAAGTCCGGCGTGCCCGGAGACCAGCAGGTCCCGTCCGACCGGGTCGCCCTGTATCGCGTACGGTTGGCCCTGGCCGGGTGTGCCGGGCTGGATGGCCAGCACGTACGTCCCCCCTGGTCCGGCAATGTACGGATAGAGGATGAAGCGCTGTAGGCGGATCCCGCCGAGCCAGAGGGTCTGGGCCCGGGGGAGCGATGGCAGCGAGAACTCGCTACCGCTTGGCGTCTCGACCGTCACTTCCACCGGGGGGGCTCCGGCCAGTACGAGGGCGCCAATCGTCTCGCGGACGCCCGCCGCCAGCGGCAGGGTGTAGTAGTGGATCTCCTCCGCGGCGGAGATCCGGGCAAAGACCGTGAAGGGGACACCGCCCCCCGGTAGCGCGGCGGGGTGAACCTGGAGCGACTGCCAGACGAACCGCGGCGAGGCCGCGAGGACCGGCGTCGTCTGGGCCGCAAGCAGGCCGGCAGCGAAAAAAGCGGCAACGCACCACCTGTACCGCATGGGCCCAGTGTATCCGAGCAGGGGCGCTCGCCGCCAGACGGCACGATCCGACGGCGAATGCCGTCCGTGCGGGACGGGCGGCAACAAAGAGCCGCGACATCTTGTCGCGGCTGCGCGCCGTGCAGCGGTGGACGCCTCAGCTCGGGATTACTGGACCTCGATGTCCACACGGCGTCCGGAGCGTGTTTCATCTATTTTCTTGGGGGCCCGCAGTTCCAGCAGGCCATGGTGGAAACGTGCCTTGGCCTTCGCGGCGTCCACCGCTGCGGGCAGCGCCACCGTCCGCATGAAGGTGCCGTATTGGCGCTCACTGTGGTAGTAACCCTGTTCGTCGGCCTCCGCGTCAGTCCTGCGCTCACCCCGAATGGTGATCGTATCCTCGGCGACTCGGACATCCACGTCCTGCGGATCGACGCCGGCGATCTCCGCGCGGACGACGACCTCGTCGCCGCGCTCGAAGACCTCCACGATCGGGATGTCGCGCCCTCCGATGCTCCCGACGAAGCGCCACGGCTCATCCAGGATGCGGTCGATGAGACGCCCGGGGCGCGCCACCTCGTGAAACGGACTCCAGGGGATCAGGCCCACTACACCCACCTCCGGCGGCAAGCCTACCCCACGGAGACGGTCAATCATACGTCGCGGACAACAACCTCCGGCCTCATCGTTGCTCATGGCGCTTGCGGGATGCGAAATCACAAGCTGCTGGACGCGCCGGCGCCGCCGGCTGGGACATCCGGTTCTTGGCGCCGGTCGCTCGCCTGCTCTGGTGGGGGAAGACGGCAGGAAACGACGGAAGCGGGACCCGATCGTCCGCCCCGCCTCCGTCGCTCCCCCTGATTCGGGAGATCGTTGTCAGATCTCAGCCCCACGCCCGGTACCAGTTACCGAACATGCGCCGCCATGACACTCCGCATGCGGCACCGTCGGATCGGGGGCTGCTCAGCCGCTCTGACCGATGTGCATCTCGGCTATCCCTTGCAGGCCCCACACCCGGCAATCTGGGCGTACTTCGGCTGCACCTGCTGCAAGCCGGAGAGGACGCTCTCCTTTCCCACGTACACCGGCTCCATGAGCTGCGTCCAGGCGGTATCCAACTCGGCGCTGTTGTTAAAGGAACCGCCCGGGTTGTAGATCAGCTTGCGCTTCAGACCGTCCCAAACGACCGCCGTCAACGCACCCTTCGGCATGTCGAAGCCCGGAAGTGAGCGGGCGTGGGCGCTCCACGTCTCGAACGAGCTCTTGGTGGGTCCGAGGAAGCCATACACCGCCGGCGATTTGTCGCCGGGCAGCGTAGCCAGGAAGGCCACGAACTCCGCGGCGGTCTTCGGGTGCGCCGTCTTGGCGCTCACCATCCAGGCGTTCTCGTTGACCCAGCCCGTGTCCCTATTGCCGGGCCCGTACGGCATCGGTGCCATGCCCCACTGGAACGGCAGCTTGTCAGCCGTGGCGTTGCGCACCATGGCGTTGGCGGCCAGTTGGTCCATAGCCACCTTCCCGCTGGTGATGGGGGCACCAAGCGTGGAAAGGGCGGCGATGTCCTGCGTGGGCGGATTGATATGATACCGGTTGATCAGATCCACATACCATTGAATCGCGGCCACGACGCGCGGATTCGTCATGTCCAGTTGCGTGATCTGCCGTGTCTGATATGCCGTGGACTGGGACGGACCGCCGGTGGGGTTAAAGAAGTCGCCGCCCCAGAGCCAGGGCAGGCTGCGGGCCGGACCCATCACCACACCCCAGACGGTCGTCGCCGCGTTGCTCCGCCCGTGCGTCAGCGCCATCGCGTCCGACTGCAGCTGCGACGTGGTCCAGGAAGTGTCCGACCAACTGCTCGGCGGCAGGGGAACCTTGTACTTCTGGAACAATGTGGCGTTGTAGGCGATGATCAACTCGTTGGCGAGCCACGGTACCGCGAACACGTTGCCGTTGACGGTATAGTGCGCCATCACCGAGGGCAGCACCGCAGACAGGTCGATATTCGCCGCTTTCAATTCCGGAGACAGGTTGAGCAATGCGTTCTGCGCATACATTTGCGAGAAGTTGGTCGAATTCCAGTCCGTGAACACGTCCGGCGGCGTGCCCGCGGCCTCCAGGGCGAGCAACTTCTGGTTGTTGTGCGGACTGTTGATGACCTGGATCTGCACCCCGGGGTGCGACTGCTCGAACATGGGGGCCGCGATCTTGGTGGCCCACGGATCGAGCAGGGGATCGGTCGGCACGAGCCAGACGAGCGTTTTGCTGGGCGGCTTCGCCCCCGCAGAATTCTGCGCGCCAGCGCCTTTGCCCGGGCCACCGCTGCCGCACGCACTCAGCGCCAACGCCGCGGAAAGCACCCAGCCCACCAGGGAAACCATCCTGCCGCGGTGCCCCAATGCCATGTCCCGGCGCCCTCCCTCTCACGTCACGTCGAGCACCGACGCGAAGCGACCCCCCATCACCTTTCTCCCCCGGCCGGCGGGCACTCGCGCGCCGACCGCCCCGACCCCTGCGGGAGCGCCGTGTCCCGGCCGTGCGCAACAGTTCCCTACAAGCGGAGAACTATCGTTCTTTGAACAGCCACCCCCTTTAGTGCGATCCACATCGTCGGGGCTACTCATTTCTGCGTCACGACGATCCCCGATAGCACATAGCGCTGCCCGATGAAGAACAGCAACACGGGAGGCAGCATGGCCACGAGCGACACGGCCAGGAGCTGGTTCCAGGGCGTGGCGCCGTAACGGGCCTGGAACAGGCTCAGGGCGAGGCTGACCGTATACTTGGAACCGCTGTTGATATAGATGAGCGGTCCGAGAAAGTCGCTCCAGGCGAACTGGAAGTGGAAGATGGCCGCGGTGGCCAGCACCGGCTTGGAAAGTGGGAGCAGAATCCGCCAATAGAGGCCGAAGTAGCTGCAGCCATCGATGCGCGCGGCCTCGAATACATCGTTGGGTATCGTCAGGAAGAACTGGCGGAAGAGGAAGATGAAGAAGGCGCCCCCGCCGAACCATGCCGGCACCCACAGGGGCAGAAAGGTGTTGATCCAGTGCAGGTGCTTGAAGAGGACGTACTGTGGAATCATGGTTACCGTATACGGGAGCATCAGTGCGGAGAGCATTACTATGAATAGAACGTTGCTGTCCGGAGAGCGGAGGCGGGCGAATGCATATCCGGCCATCGACGCGGAGAAGACGCCGCCGACGCTGCTCATGGCACCGATGAAGAAGCTGTTCCAGAAATAACGGGCGAAGGGCATGAACGTGAACCCGCGGCGATAGGCGGAAAAGTCCCAGGGTGAGGGCAGGATCGTCGGCGGAAACGACAGCACCTGGGTCATGTGCTCGAAGCTCGCCGACAGCATCCATATAATGGGAGATACAATCACCAACGCCCCTGCGCAGAGGACCAGCAACGCAAGAGCCCTCAGTACCGCCTGCCGGCGGCGGCGGTCGGCGAACTGCCAGCGTGCGGATGGACGAGCGTTTGCGCTGAATGCGTGGCCCACCTGGCGCCCTCCTCGAGACTTCCCCTGGTCGCCTGAGCGCGGCCGTGTTGCTGCTCAGTGATCATAGTGGACCCATAATGCAGAACTCCGGAACAGCACGAGCGTGCAGCCCAGAATGATGATGAAGAGAATCCAAGCCTGTGCGGAAGCAAGACCCATCTTGAAATAATTGAAGGCATTCTCATACAGGTAGAGGTTATAAAAATACGAGGCATAGTCGGGCCCGCCCTGGGTGAGGACATAGACCTGCGTGAATATCTGGAACGAACCGATCAGGCCCAGGATGATCGTGAAGAAGATCACGGGCGTCAACATGGGAAGGGTGATGCGCCAGAGGAGGTGCCGCGGCGAGGCGCCATCGATTTGCGCCGCTTCGTAGTACTCCTGTGGAATGCCCTGCATCGCGGCGAGGTAGATGACCATGCTTCCGCCAAAACCCCAGAGGGACATGAGGGCAATCGCGGGGATCACCCATGTCGGGGAGGCGAGCCAGGCCGGGCCGTGTATGTGGAAGGCACGTTGCAGGACATAGTCGATCAGCCCGAACTGCGGGTTGAGCAGCCAGGTCCACAGCAGCGCGCCGGCGACGGGCGGGATCAGGGTCGGCAGGTAGTAGACCGTGCGCAGTACGCGCAGGCCACGCACGCGCAGATTCAGCAGGGCGGCGACCAGCAACCCGAGCAGGAGAGTGCAGGGAAGCGCGAGCAGGGTGTAATAGAGGGTGACCTCCAACGACTTCCAGAACAGTTGGCTTGTGAGCAAATGCCGGTAGTTGGCCAGGCCGATCCAGTGGGGTGGCTGCAGGATGTTGTATTGGGTGAAGCTGAAGTACAGCGAGGCGAGCACCGGATAGACGACGAAGGATAGAAAGCCGATCATCCATGGCAACAGGAACAGGTGGAAATACAGCGCTTCCCGGGTGCGCAGCCGGCCAGTGCGGGATGCGGCCGGGCGGGTCGGTGCTGTCCGAACCACTTGTGCCGCCATCGACGTGCATAACCCCCAGATGCGACAGGGGATTCACCAAAAGCAGGCCAAGCACCCCCTTGAGGGCGGACCCGCTCTCCCCATGCGTGCCATCATCACCGCTCGCAGGGGTGACTGTTCGTTGCTCTGTTGTGGATTCCTCCAGGGCGGGTCCTTTTCGCAGGGGTGTCACACCGGGTGGCTGTGCGCAGGGATGGGTAACCCTGATGGCTCCCGCTGCCGTACCCGGTGGCCCCCGCGGCCCCCAAACGGCGGACTGCGCGGAGCAAGCCGGAGGGAGCGCGGCGGCGTTTGCGTACAGCGCCGAGCGGCAATTGCCGGCAGCCGGCGTCCTCCGGTGCGCACCGGGCCGGCTGCCGCGTTGCGGGGAGGGCCGGCAACGCCAAACTTGGGCGTCTGCCGCTTGTAACTGTTCGGTGCCGTGCATGTGGTACCACCAGACGTTGGGCCTGGACGCCGCCAGGCGGCCGGAAGCCCGCCATCTGTGGGGTCCGGGACGCACTTCACCGAATGCTTACCAAATCGCACCCAGGTGCGGGGTTCACCGAATACGTACTGCCGCTTGACCAGGCGGGGTTTGGCGCTCACGCGGCGAGGTGCGGGGGATCGGTTCTTTAGAGCGGTTCCTGCGGGTTGGAGTCTGGCCGATCGGCAGCAGAGCCTCACGGCGAAAAAGGTTCCCGGTCGCGCTACGGCGGCGCGCGACTTCGTGTATGCTCGGGCTCGGGCAGGCCCGCCGGCGACCCGCGGGCGCGCGCCGGCTGCCGCGGAGAGGACGTGTCGTCTCGACCACCACACCACGGGCGTCCCGGGGCCGCGCAGATGGTCGACCCGTCCATCCCCTGGCCCGAACGGGCAAGGCGGACGGATTCGGCCGTCGCCTGGCAGCGGCCGCCATATGGTGCACGCTCTTCCTGGGCGTGCTGGCGGGGCGCCTGGTGATTGTTCAGATACTGCACCACAGGGTCCTGAGTGCCGATGCCCTGCAAGAGCACCTCCGCGCCGTCCCCCTGCCGGCGGTGCGGGGCGAGATCACCGATCGCAACGGCCAGGTCTTGGCCATAAGCCTCCCGGCAGGCACGGTCACGGTCGATCCCAAACTGACGGCGCACCCTGCCGCCGAAGCTGCGGCGCTCGCCCCGCTCCTCGGCCAGGCGCCAGCCCGGGTTTTGCAGATCCTGACGGCACCGGGGCAATATGCCGTGCTCGCCACCCAGATCTCCGGCGGCCAGGGATCCGCCGTCGCCGCACTGCATCTGCCAGGAATCTACGTCCATACCAGCATGCTGCGCCGGTATCCGAATGGATTCTTCATGGGCCATATCCTGGGCTTCGTCAACGCCGCGGGCGGTGCCGCCGGCGTGGAGGAAAGCTATCAACAGGCCCTGGCCGGCAAGAACGGCTATATCCTGGCCCAGACCGACCCATACGGTCACATCATACCCGGTACCGTGGTGCGCACCGTCCCGGCGCAGCAGGGTCTGACCCTGCAGCTCACCATCGATGCGCCGCTGCAGGCGGACCTGCAGCGGCAGTTGGAAATGGCGGTCGCCACCACCCGGGCCAGCAGGGCGTTCGGCATCATCCTCCAGCCGTCGACCGGTGCCATCCTGGCGGCTTCGTCCTGGCCGACATACGACCCCAACGCTTATGGCAGCGTTCCGGCCAGTGTCTGGGGAAATACCGTCCAGGGGGTCGACCTGCCCCCGGGGTCAGTGTTCAAGCCGATCACCGCCAGTGCGGCCATCCAAGCCGGCATCGTGAGCCCGAACACCCCGTTCTTCGATCCCGGGGTACTCGATGTCGGCGGTGTGGCCCTCCACAACTTCATGCCCCTCGAACGCCACACCACGTTTGCTCGCGCCTTTGACGAATCGGCCAACGTCGTCTTCGGCGGCGTCGGCATCCGGTTGGGAGCCAGTCGCTTCTACCAGTACTTCCGTGCCTTCGGCCTCCTCGGCCTCCCGGGCTCCGACCTCCCCGGCGAACAGCCGAACATCTTCGTGCCGCAAGCACAGGCCAACGCGCTGGCCGTCGCGGAAGAGGCGTTCGGGGAGACCCTCTCAGTCACCCCGCTTTCATTGATCACGGCCCTCAACGTGGTCGCGGACGGCGGGCTGCTGGTGCGACCGCACATCGGGCGGGCCCTGCTGAGCAGCAGCGGTCGGGTGGTGAAGCGGATCCGCCCCGTCATCGTCCGCCGGGTGCTCTCCCCCGCGGTCGCGGCCACCGTGCGCCAGATGATGGTGGGGGTTGTCAACGACGGGACGGGAGAGCGCGGGTTCCTGCCCTGCTATGACGCCGGCGGCAAGACGGGTACATCCAACATTTACAGCGCGACCGGAGTCACCAACAACTTCATCGCCTCCTTCGTGGGGATGGCGCCCGCCAGCCAACCCGCCGCCATCGCCCTGGTCATGCTCTATCACCCCCACGGTAACTTCAACGAGGGCGGAGAGGTCGCGGCCCCCGCGGTGCAGGCTGTTCTGGGCGACGCGATGCACGTGCTCGGCGTGCCACCACACTGCACCGCAACCAACACCCTGCCGCCGAAGCCGGGCGCACCGGGGACGACGGCGCAGGTGCTCGATATGGTCGCGATGCCTGCGATCACCAATCTGCCTGTGGCTGCCGCAGTCGCCAAGGTCCGGGCCGAGAACATCTACCTGCAGGTGAACGGCACCGGGGCGCGGATCCTGCACCA
Source organism: Bacillota bacterium (assembly GCA_021803205.1). GTDB lineage: Bacteria > Bacillota > Sulfobacillia > RBS10-35 > JAJYVN01 > JAJZMB01. The sequence continues at coordinate 26,660 of JAJZMB010000124.1, forward strand.
GGATCCCCCGCCGGGCGCCATGGTACAGCAATGGACGACGATCGAGGGCTACACCAGCCCGAACGCGCCCGTCCCGGCGGTCTTCATCAAAGTGCCGAACGTGGCGGGACAGACGATTGCCCAGGCGGCCGCAACGCTGGCGCATGCCGGCTTCTCCATGGAGGTGAGCGGTGTCGGCACCGCAGCCATCCAGGACCCGCCTGCCGGCCGGCGCGCCGATCCCGGGAGCGCGGTGCATGTGCAGTTTCGACGCGTCCCGGCACAGGGCGGCGGAACGACCGGTTGAACGCAGGGGTGCCGGCGGCCGTCGGCGTGGACCAGCGGGGCGAACCCGCCCCCGCGGGTGCGGCCCGCTGGCCCAGCCAACTGGTCGCCGAGACCGGCTGGCCGGGAGACACTCCACGAGGCCGTCATCACGGCAGCGCTGCCCGTGCCTCACCCCGCCCCTCCGTGGAAGAAGCGCTTGAGCGCCTCGTACACCCCGCGCTTGTCGTGGATCGGGAGCGTGATGAACCTTTGATCTTGGATCTCGGCGAAGGCTGACATCAGGGGTGACTGATAGCCGCCCTCGTTGATCTCGCCGTATCCCATGGCGGCGGACGCCTCCAGCAGTCGTCGCGCCAGCTCCACACACCGTTTGTTATCGGCGTCCCCCCAGTTGTCGCCGTCGGAGAAGTGAAAGGGATATACATTCCACTCGGCTGTGGGAAAGCGCTGCCCGACGACTTGCAGTGCCAGCTCGTAGGCAGAACTAACACGGGTTCCGCCGGATTCTCCCAGTTGGAAGAAGGTTGCCTCGTCGACTTCATGCGCGTCCACATGGTGGGCGATGAACACCAAGCGCACGTCGTCGTATCGCGAGCGCAGGAAGCGAACCATCCAAAAGAAGAAGCTGCGCGTGATATACTTCTTCATTTCGCCCATGCTGCCGGAGACATCGCGCATGGCGATGACCGCGGCCGCGGCCCGGGGTTTGGGTCGATCACGATAACTGCGGAAGCGGAGATCCGCGTCGGACCAGTCGCCGATCCGGCCCGTGCCAGAGCGGGCGTTGCGCCGAAGATTCTCCAGCAGCGATCGTCGTTTATCCAGGGTGGACATGGGTCCCGCAGGCCGCACGGACGCCGCCCGCTCGTGCATCCCCGCAACGCGGCCTCCCGGCTTGCGTTCCAGGTTGGGCAGCGCCAGGTCCGCAAAGACGATCTCCGTCAGATCATCGATGGAAACCTCCGCCTCAAGCACGTCCTGCCCCGGTTCCTGGCCGGCCTGGCCTGGGCCGCTCCCGGCACCGGCATGTGCAGGAGCGCGTCCTCTTGCCAGGATCTGCCCGACGTACGTCTTACCATCCCCCTGGCCCACCTGTGGCTGGTGTTCTTCGTCGTACCGGAAGCGGTACTCCTTGAGCGAGCGCACCGGAACCCGTACGATCGCCCTGCCGTCGCCACTGATGATCGCCGGGTCGGAGACCACCTCGCCGATGTGCTCGCGGATGGCCTCCCGCACCTTGGCTGCATGGCGTGCCTGATCGGCGGGGCCTTTGCGTTGCAGCGACCAGTCCCCGTGTGTCGGTCCCATGTGGGCGCCTCCCGCACAAGCCGCTACCGGGCCCCCCGCCGGTCGACCTCCAGCCTCCGTTGGTCCTTGCGACCGGGGGCGTGCCCCGGGGCCGCGCTCGCGGGGCGTATGGTCCGGGTACTCTGATCTATGCACCTGGGACGGGCGGTGATTCTGGTCGACGCCCCGGCGATGGTTCACGACAGACTATCCAGCGGGAAATTCCGGGGGAGCCGACGCGCCGGCGGGCGGAGAGGGGCAGATCGGGCGCGCCGGTCCGATGGTCGCCTGCTCCGCGGTTGGCCGGCGTCGAAGGCTAATACTATTGTCAGGTTCCCGGCCCACGCGCACGCTGCGGCTGGTCAGCAGGTATGCCGGGCGTGGCGGCACGGCACACAGGGACCGGTTCGCGCCGGCCAGATCGTAGATCCGAGGGGGTACGTGTTGTGGGCATAGATATGGATTGCCAGGCCGTCACCGTGGCTCCGGGTAAAGCGGGCAGCGTGGAGATCCGCAGGGTACCGGTGGAGCGGCCACAGCGCGGGCAGGTGCTCGCGCGCACCATTGCCGTCGGTATCTGCGGAACCGACGCGGAGATCGTCTCCGGCGCCTACGGTGTGGCGCCTCCGGGATCGGAACGACTGGTCCTCGGACACGAATCCCTCCTGGCCGTCGAGGAGGTGGGGCCGGATGCCGGGGACTTGCAGGCGGAACAACTCGTGGTGGGTATTGTGCGGCGGCCCTGTCCGGAACGATGCCTGCCATGTTCCCAGGGACGATGGGACCTGTGTACCAGCGGGCATTATCGCGAGCGCGGCATCGTCGGCTTGGACGGGTTCCTGCGCGAGTATCTTGTCGAGGATGCCGCCTTTCTGGTGGCCGTACCACGGGCGTTGGAGCCCGTGGCGGTACTGCTGGAGCCCCTGAGCATTGTGACCAAGGCGGTGGCGACGGGCCTGCGGGTGCGGGATGCGGCCGCCGCCCCGTCTGGTCGCGCCCTGGTGACGGGTGCCGGTCCCATTGGATTGCTTGCGGCCCTGCTGCTACGCTCCCGGGATATTGAGGTCTGGGTGGTCGACCGTCAACCCGCCGATTCCGTCAAGGCACATGTGGTGGCCGCGATGGGGGGCCACTATGTGGACACGCGCCACACCTCCCTGACCGTTGCGGCTAGGGATGTCCGTTTCGATCTGGCCGTGGAGGCCACGGGCTTCACACCGCTGATCTTCGAGGCCGTCGCGCTGCTGGCGCACGACGGTGCGCTGGTGTTGACCGGGGTCACCAGCGGCCACCGGATCATCGACGTCGACGCGAACGTGCTCAATCGCGGCATGGTGCTGGAGAACCAGGCCGTCGTCGGTTCCGTCAACGCGGCGCGCATTCACTACGAGGCGGCGGTCGATTCGCTGCGAGAGTGGTCGCAGCGGTGGCCGGGCCTGGCCGAGCGCCTGATCACCTCGCGTTATCCCCTGGACCGCTTCTCCGAGGCTCTTTCGAAGAAACCGGATGACATCAAGGTTGTGGTGGACGTGGGCTCTGCGCCGGCTGTAACTATGGAGCCGACATCGAACAAGGTAGGCCTGCTTACCAAGTAGGCACCCGCTCCGCATGATTTGCTGGGGTTGTATCGCCGAGATCCGAGGTCACATCCCGCGAGACCAACAGGCACAACCCCGTGACGGGCGGTTGCACACTCGCGACGCGTGGCGCCACGACTCCCGCGCGCCACGCCCGAGGAAAGGTTGTTGCAGGGCGGCGCCTATGGCACGACGACCTGATCGCCTGCCTGAAGGCCGCCGGTGATCTGAATGGACGTGTCCCCCTGCAGGCCGAGCGTCACCAGACGCTGGACGATCTGCCCCTGCACGTCCAGGTTGACCGAATTCAGTCCCTCAAAGCTCGTGATGATGCCGCCGCTGTTGGGTAGGTAGAGCACGTTGTTCGCCTGCGCCACTGTGATGATGGCCGTGAACGCACCGCCAATGTCGTTGGGAGTCAGCACGTACCCCGCGGGCCGGTTCAGTGTCACCTGTGGCTGCGTCAGGCCGCCGAAGCCGTGGTTGGCCTTGGCGATCGCCACATCCGCGGGCGTCGGCACCTGTACCGAGTTGACCGTGGTGGTGTATTTCGTTTGTGGGTGGGCGGCGAGACTGAATTCCACCGGCTGTCCGGTGGATATCTCCGGAACCACCGTCGGATTCAGCTTGGCCACGAAACGCACGGCACTGGTGTCCTGGATCTGTGCTAGTGTTTGATAGGCCCCGACGTATTGCCCCAGATGAACGTTCACGTTGGTAATTTCACCCGAGAACGGTGCCGTGATCTGATATCTGGCGAGTTGGAGTTGCAATTGCATCAGGTGCAGTTGGTCCTGGTTCAGCTGAATTCTGGCCTGCTGCAGCGCGAAGTTGAAGTTGGCGGCGTTCTGCGCCGACGTCGGCGGCTGCAGTTGCAGACTGCTCTCCAGATCGTTGATGTGGAGTTGATCGCGCTCAATCGTCAGGTTCTGCTGGTTGATCTCAAAGGGCAGGTTGCCCGCATCGAGCGTCGCGAGCACCTGGCCCTTCTTCACCAACGCGTCGTTGGTCATGTTCAGTGTGGCGATCTGCCCGCCGCCGCCCAACGTGAAGTACAGCAGGGCGCTCTGCCGCGGTTCCACCAAGCCGGCCACCTGTACGCTCGCCGTCACGGTCCCAGTCTGGACGGGTATGGTGGAGATCTGCTGCGTGGCGGGTGCGGGTAGACCGGGCAGCGGGTGGACGGCGACCCCGGTCTGGGGGAGAAGACCGCAACCCGCTGTAGCGATGCCTGCGACCGCCAAGACGGCCAGTGCGGAACGCCACGTGCCCGATGGCTTCCTCTGAGATGCCCGCACGCTTGACCCTCCATCCAAGGCCGTGCCGCCCAAGGATAGGCGCACACCGAACAGGGGCGACGCCACAAACAATCCCCTTGACAAATTCACTATATTGCTCATCGAGTGGCATTTCCCTGCCGGGGTGTGCCGATTCCTCCGGGCGTGCGGTTCCCGCGTGCCGCCGGATCCGTCCGCATATACATGGCCACAGTCTGAGGACGCGCCACACCGCCGCTCCCCCGCGGCGCCCCATCCGTCCCCGCGATGGAGGAGGAGGCACGGAACATGCGCCCTGAGGAGCTCCCCGCGCTGCGCCAAGCCATCGACGACCTGTGGTCACTTGCCCGCGGCCAGGGACTCGACCCGCTGCCGACGCACTTCGAGATCGTGCCGGCACCCATCCTGTACGAGATCGCCGCCTACGGCCTTCCCGGCCGCTTTGCGCACTGGTCGCACGGCAAGGCATACCAGACCATGAAGGCCCAGTACGACCTCGGCCTGACGAAGTACTTCGAACTGGTCATCAACGGCGATCCGGCCCAGGCCTTTCTTCTCGAAACGAACGACCTCCTCACGGATAAATTCGTGGTGGCCCACGTCCTCGGGCATGCGGATTTCTTCGGGCACAATGCGCACTTCCTGACCACCGACCGCGACATGCCCGCACGGGTCGCCCTGCACGCCGGCCGCTTGCGCGCCTACGAGTTCGAGCATGGTCGCGAGGAGGTGGAGGCCTTCCTGGAGGCCCTGCTGGCCATCGAGGAACATGTGGATCCCTGGGCCGGGCTCGCCGAGCCGGGTGCGGCGCGACCGGACGCCGGCCTGATCCGCGGCATCCCGCGGAAGAGCCGTGGATCTGTGGTGCAGCGCACGGGCGTGCCAGGCGACGCGGTGCCGGATGTCCCCGGTTTTCTGGATTGCGCATCGCTCTTTCCGCGATCCACGACTGCGCCCGTGCCGAAGCCGGCGGCGGAGGAGCAGGAAGGCAGCGACCTCCTCCTCTTCCTTCTGCGGCACGCGCCGCAACTGGAGGACTGGCAGCGCGACACGATCGCCCTCGTGCGCGAGGAGGCCTTGTATTTCCGGCCGCAACTCCGTACCAAGATCATGAACGAGGGATGGGCGACCTTCTGGCATACGCGCCTTCTGCGCGAGCTCGCCCTGACGGATGCGGAGTACACCGACTTCGCGCGCCTGGGCGCGCAGGTGCGGACGCCGCATCCCGGCGGGGTGAACCCGTACCTGCTGGGCGTGGCGATCTACGAGGACACGGTCGAACGGCTCGGGGAAGCCGCGGGTCTCCGGCAGTGCTTCCTGATGCGCGAGGTCGAAGACGACGTCGGTTTTCTCCGCAACCACCTGACACGTGAGGTGGTGGAGCGCCTTGACATGTTCGTCTACGGCGAGCAGCCGGAGGGCGGCCAGACCCTCTGGAAGATCATCGCCAAGGACTTCGAAAAGGTGCGCGAGGCCCTCGTCCGGAGTCGTGAGCACGGCGGGCGTCCGGTGATCGAGGCCGTCGACGGTGACGGGGGCGGTGCCCGCGAATTGGTATTGGCACACCGCCACGACGGCCGCGATCTCGATCTGGTGGCGGCGCACAAGACGCTGGAGCGGGTTGCGCGCATCTGGGGCCGCCGCTGCCGCCTGCAGACCAGCGTCGCCGGGAAGGCAAAGGAATTGGTCGCGGAGGCAGGACGGTGAACGGTTCCCCGCCTCCCGTGCCCCGCTCGGCCGGGCCGTGGTCCGCGCCGTACCTACCGGCCGACCGCCTCCGCCACGCGCACGGGCCGGTGCGTCGCCGCGGATTCGTTGGCCGCCAGCGACACGGCCAGGGTAGCCAGCGCGTCGTCGTAGCCCGAGAGGATCCCTTCCGGACCGCCGGCCCGCACCGAGCGCACGAAGGCCTTGTACATGTCCTCCGCGCCGGCGACCTCCGGCAGTTCCGCCTTCCCCGCGGGGAGCACGCGCGCCCCGGCGCCGTCCAGGCGCAGCAGGCACCCGTCCAGGCTGACGTTCACGATGTTGGCGTGGGACCAGTCCCCGGTGTCGTGCGTCCAACTGCTGGTCAGGCTGCCCAGGGCGCCGTCGGTGAAGCGCAGGCTCACCGTGTAGGCGTCGGGCGAGGTGATCGCGCTCAGGATGCGGCTCGCCTGCTGGCTGTAAACCTCCTCGACCTCGCCGACCAGGTGGCGCATCAGGTCGATGGTGTGCGTCGCCTGCTCGACCAACTGGCCGCCAGACTTCTCCCAGTCGTTCTGCCATGCGCCGCCGCGGGCTGTGGTGCACCAGTAGTGCCCCTCGACGACGGCGACGCGACGGCCCACCATGAAGGCCTTGGCCTGCCGCACCGCAGGCGTGTAGCGGAGTTGATAGCCGATGGCGGCCCAGAGGCCGGCCTGCCGGAGCGCCCCCGCCACGCGCCGCGCGGTCTCAAGGTCTCGCGCCACCGGCTTCTCCAGGAGGAAGGGCAGCCCGCGGGCGATCACGTCGAGTTCCACCTGGCCGTGGGCGAAGACCGGCACGGAGATCACGACGGCATCCAGGTCGTCGCGTCCCAGGAGCGTGCGGTGATCGGTGTAGTGCGGGACGCCGAGCCGTTCCCCGGCACGCCGGGCGGCGGCCTCCACCACGTCGCAGGCACCAACGATCTCGGTGTCTTCCCGCTGCCCCAGCGCGCGCATGTGCGACCCGGCCCGCCCGCCGCAGCCGATGAATCCAATGCGTACTTTGGACATGTAGCGGTGCCCTCCCTGTACTCCGGCGGCTTTCGCCGGTCGGAGGCCTCATGCGCGGGGGGGCGGGGGTAGTCCTGCCGGTCGTGCTCTCCAATCGCGATCGGGCGGCCGATCCGGTGTCCTGAGCACGTGCCCAAGAACCGCTGCGGTGCAGGAGGCGAGAGAATGACTGCGGAGCAGTCCCGGAGCGGGGCTGCTCCGCAGTCATCGCCCCAGCCCCCGGACACTGTCCGCCACCAGGCACATGCCCGCACCGCGTCGGCGCACGCGACCGTCCACCCCGAGCACCGGCGCGGCCGGGAACAGCGCCGTGCCATCGCGGCGGTAGACCTCCTCCGGCACCATCACCGCCACCAGGCCGTCTTCATCCTCCAGCGCGAGGAACACAAGGCGCCGACCCGAGCGCGTCGGCGGCCGGTGCGGGCGCACGGGGAGGCCCGCCGTGGACAGGGCCAGGCCGTCGGGTGCGGAGCGCACCTGGGCGGAGCGCAAGTAGCCGCGCGTCTCCAGATCCGCCCGCAAAAGTCCCATGACGTGCCCGCGCGGTGAGAAGCCGAGCAGGTGCTGCTCCGCGAGCCACTTCTCGCGCCCCGTCAGGTCCGCGAGTTCCGGGAGCGGGGTTTGAAGCGGCAGCCCTCCAGCGCGTGCCGCCGCGCACACCCCGGACAGCGACCAGAGCAGCGCCCGGCGGTTGTCCGTCCCCAGCCCGTCGCAGGCCCCCGCCAGGATGAGCGCTTCCAGCATGTCCCGCGGGAGTCTCGGCACGCGCCGGCAGAGGTCGTGCAGGCTCCGATACGGCCCGTCTCGCTCTCGCTCGGCGACAACGGCGTCGGCGTCTGTCACCCCCACCCCCCGCACGGCCCAGAGGGGGGCACGCAGGGCCTCCGCTCCCTTTCCGTGCCCGGTCGCGGGGTCGGGGGTCCGCACGGCGTCCTCCCCTGTGCCGCCGCGGGGCGGCGGGCCCCACTGCCGCCCGCTGCCGTTGACATCCGGCCCGAGGACCAGCACGGCCCGCCGCCGCAACTCGTTTACCAGGGTGCCCACCGGGTAGAAGCCCATGGGCTGGTTGTTGAGCAGGCCCGCGAAGTATGCCGCCGGACGGTGTTCGGCCAGATAGGCCGTGCGGTAGGCCGTCATCCCGAAAGCCACCGCGTGTGCCTCGGGAAAGCCGTAACTGGCGTAGCCCTGCAGGCAGCGCAAGATGCCGTCGGCGACAGCCGGATCGATCCCCCGCGCCACGGCCCGTTCGCAGAAGCGGCGACCGATGCCCTCCATCTCGCGGGGCGAGCGCGCGCCCGACATGACCCGTCGCAACTGGTCGGACTCGCCGGGCGTGAAGCCGGCGATCTCGGTGGCGATGGCGATGACCTGCTCCTGATAGACGACGACCCCATAGGTGCGCCGGAGGATGTCCTCCAGATCCGGGTGGGGATAGGTCACGGCTTCCCGGCCGCGCCGGCGTGCCACGAACGGGTCGACCATGTTCCCCTGGATCGGTCCCGGCCGGATGAGGGCGACCGAGGCGATCACATCCTCCATGCGCTCAGCGCCCAGCCGCACCTGCAGGGCCATCTGCGCCGCGGACTCGAGCTGGAAGACGCCGGTCGTCTCTCCGCGCCGCAGCCGCGCGAATGTCGCCGGATCGTCCCCGGGGATCGAGGCGTAATCGACCGGTCGGCCCGAGTCCGCGGCGATGCGGATCGCGTCGTCGACTGCCCCGAGGGTGCGCAGCGACAGCAGGTCGAGCTTGAGGAGGCCGAGCGCCTCCAGGTCGCGCTTGTCGAACTGCGCGACCACCCTCCCCTTGGCCGACCGCTGCACCGGCATCAGGTCGGTGACTGGCCCCGGCGTGATGCAGAGGCCGCCGAGGTGCGTGGCGAGGTGGCGCGGGAGCCCGGCGACCGCGGCTGCGGCTTCCGCCAGTGCGTGCAGGCGCCGGCGCGCGATCGGCAGTTCCCGCAGCTCCGGTACGGACTCCAGGGCCGCCCGCAGTTCGTCCGCCGCGATGTAGTAAGGGACGCGCCTGGCGACGCGGTCGAGTTCCTCGGGGGGGAACCCCAGCGCCTTCCCAAGGCCGCGCACCGCGCTGCGGGCACTCCAGGTGTTGTGCGCCGCGACTGCCGCCACCCGCTCCTGCCCGTAGCGGCCCACCACATATTCCGCCACTCGGTCCCGGTGGCGCGCGTCGAAGTCGAGGTCGATGTCCGGCGCCTCGGCGCGCTCCGCGGAGAGGAAGCGCTCGAAGAGGTGACCGCGGCCGGCCGCATCCACATCGGTGATGCCGAGGACATAGGCCACGGCGCTGTCGGCGGCCGAGCCCCGCCCGGCCACGCGGATCCCCTCGCGGCGCGCCCAGCGCACGACGTCGGCGACACAGAGGAAGTAGTCGGCGAAGCCCAGGCGGGAGATGATGTCGAGTTCATAATCCAGGCGTCGCCGCACCGCGGCGGCCGGGTGCGGTCCGTGGCGCCAGGCCATGCCCTCCACCACCTGCCGGCGCAGGAGGGATGCCGGGGACTCTCCTCCGGGGACGAGGAAGCGGGGATGGCGGTTCCGGCCGAGTTCCAACGAGACCTGGCAGCGTGCCACCAGTGCCGCCGCCTGGGCCACGGCGGCGGGGTCGCCGACCGCGCCTTCGACCTCCGCCGCCGTCTTGAGGTAGCGCTCGGCGTTGAAGGCCTCCGCCGCGCGCGCCGGGGGGAGGTCGTCGAGGCGACAGTGCAGGCGAACGCAGGCGAGGAGGTCGGATATCCACGCCTCCCCCTTGGTGGCGTAATGCACGTTGCCGGTCGCCACCAAGGGCAGGGTGAGGCGGTCGGCGAGTTCCCGCAGCCCGCGGATCAGCCGCCGGTTGCCCGGGAGGCGGTCGGCCGGGAGTTCGAGGTAGAATCGGCCCTGCCCGAAGATGCCGGCGTAGCGTCCCGCCGCGTCCTCTGCCACCAGCGGGCGGCGTCCCAGGATGTGCCTCCCGATCTCCCCGCACCGGCCGGCGGAGAGTCCGATGAGGTGTGGCGCCTCCTCTGCCAGGCTCTCCTGTGCCACCAGGGGATGGCCGCGCGGCCGGTCCAGGTGGGCACGGCTGATCAGGCGGCACAGGGCGGTGTAGCCGGCGGCGTCCGGGGCGATCAGGAGCAGGTGCGGGGGAGCATCCCCGCCCCAGGCGGGGGCGTCCACCGCGACCTCGGCGCCGAGAATCGCTTTCAGGCCGTGACGGGCGCAGGCCTGGAGGAAGGGCACCGCGCCCGAGAGCGTATCGTGGTCGGTGAGGGCCAACGCCTCCATGCCGAGGGCCGCGGCGCGGGCGCAGAGGGCGTCGGTGGTGGAGGCGGCGTCCAGGTGCGAGAACGGACCGTGTACATGCAGGTGCACGAAGGGCGGCGGAGGTGGGGCGGGGGGCATGATGGTCCCTCCGCTGTGCAGTATAGGATCTGATGTTCTCACTTGCAAACGGGTGTGCGTACGGGGCCGTTCTGCCCCCCCGGGGAGGGTCGGAGCGGAGCGGCAGGGCGGGTGGAGGCCCGCCGGTATGGTGCACGTGGTGGCAGACGGTTTTGGGCGGCGCGCCCCGGTCCAGTCTGCCGTGTCCGGTGCCGCGCGCGCCCATTATCCTCCATGGGGACGTGCCGTTGCCGTGCGGCATCTGCCGGCACGAATGAGCGGCTCGGCTGCCGCATGGCGCCACTCGGGCATGGCCGGCCGCGCGTGCCGGCCGCTCCTGCCCCGGCCGGACCGGCGGCGCCGCGCCCGATACAGCCGCGCGTGCCCAGGTGGCCGCGCGTCACCGCCCGGCGGCGCGCGCCAGGGCGTCGATCTGCGCCGCGTGGTTCTCGGTGTGCCGTACGGCGCGTTCCAGCCACTCCAGCAGGGTGACGGCACCCGCCGATTCGTGTACCGAGGTCTGCGTCCAGGTCTCATCGGGCAACCGGCGCAGCAGGGCGGTCATGGCCGCGCGCAGGGACGTGAAGGCGCCGAGCGCCAGGTCGAGATCCTCCCGCTCGCCGAGCGCTTCGGTCCAGCGTTTCTCGTCGAAGGCCGGCACGGGCGCGCCCGGTTCGGCCACGGCTCGCTTCATGCGGAATTGCATCGACAGTTCGGCGTCGCAGAGGTGCAGGGCGATCTCCCGCGCCGACCAGCGGCCCGGGCCCGGGCGGACGGGGCGCGCCGCCTCCGGGACGGCGGCGAGAGCGGCCTTCAGCCGCTCCGGGCCGCCGGCGTAAGCGGAGATCAGGGACGCGAGGCCGGAAGCGGACATCCCGAGGACCTCCCTTGCCGGGCAGCCGCGCTTGCGGCGGACTGCCGGCGTGCAGCGGATGGAGCGGCGCGAAGCGTCTGTGGCACGACGGGGGGGCGAGACGCACTCCGGACGCCTCCCGGGCTTTCGCCACGATTGTACGCTGCAGCGGCGGCGATGCCCATGCGGTTTCCCTGCAGGAGCAGCCGGAGATGGCCGTCCACCGCTTCCGCGCCGGGCAGTGGCCCTGGGGGCCGCCCGCCCGCGGCTCCTATAGCAGTGTTCCGCCCCACGGATTGGGGTAGGCCAAGCCGAGAAAAGCCGCCAGTTCGTACGCGTTGCGCACGGCGGAATCCTCATGGTTGTTGTTCATCAGCACGTGCACGTCGGCTGCCTGCGCCCCGAGGGTCCGTGCCGGTTCCACCCATGCGCGCAACTCGTCCTCGTTGTACCGGTACCTGAAGCGCTCCCCAGTGGTCGCCGCCGGTTTGTACCAGGTTTGCGCGTTGCGGCCGTGCAGGCGGACGATGACCAACTCGGGATTGGTGGCCGCGACGACTGCCGGCACCGACCCCGAGCCCACCTGCGGCTCGTCGCAGATCGTGTGCACAAAGTCGCCCCGTCGCAGCACGTCCAGGGTCTGTGCCGAGCACTCCTGGTCCTGGAACCAACCCCGGTGACGGAACTCGATCGCCAAGCGGTGGTCGGGCAGGGTGTCGCGGAGGGCGGCGAGGTAGTCCCAGGCTTCCGCACCCCGCTGGAACCAGGGCGGGAACTGGAAGTGCAGGGCGACCAGCTTTCCGGCCTGGCGCATGGGTTCGACCGCCTTGGCGAACTGCCGGGTGAGGGTGCGCAGGGCCGCCGGTTCGGGGATCGCCGCGCGGTCGTGCCAGGTCAGGGTGCGGTGGGCCTTGACGTGGAAGCGGAACTCGGCGGGTGTGCGCTCCGCCCAGAGGGCGCAGTTGCGGGCGCTCGGCGGGTGGTAGAAGGTGCTGTCCACTTCGACCAGCGGGAAAAAGCGCGCATAATAAGCCAGCCGCGCCGTCGGCGCCACGCCGCGCGGGTAGAAGCCGGTGTGGTCGGTCCAGGCGCATGTCCCGATGCGGATCATGACCGACGGCGCCCTCCTTCGAGATCTCGGCGGAACCGCCTTCCTAGTACTGCCCTCCGCACTGGCAAGGCCTGGGCCGGGGTGGGGACTCATGAAGCGGCGAACTCGGGCCTGCGCGTCCGTTCACGCCCTTTGGGGCCGCCCTTCCGACCGCTGAGCTGATGTTCCGGACCGTCGCCGTCTCCAATTGCTACCAGTGCCGAGGACAGTATTAGTACGGCGCTGCAAAAGTCGGTTTCTGCACTGGCCGCGAATGGTGGACCCTTGGGGGACAAGGGATATCGGAGCAGTGGCCTCGCAAAAGCGGACTGTTGCGGCGGCCACCTAACGGCGTTCGCCGTGCGGCCGCGCCATTCCTCGCGCCTTGTGCAGGGTGTCGCCCTCAATCGAACTCCCGGTATAGCCATGCCCGACCGCCCGCGGCGAGCGCCAACTCAAACATCCCGCCTCCGTCCGCCAGCACGCGGTAGAAGGTGCGCTCCAGCGGCCGTCCGGACCCGTCGCCGAAGATCGACTCCTCCCACCAGGGCTGCCGGTACACCCACTCGTCGACGACCTCGGTCACGCCGCGCCACCGTCCCCGCCAGCGGAAGGCCGCCGGCCGGCCGGCCGAGTCAAGCCGCACCGCCACCGGCCGGTCCGGGATGCGTGTCACCGTGCCTCCCTCCACGGATCGAGTTGGGAGAGGAGATGCTCGTAGCGGTCCATCGCCCCGGAACCCCGGCGCAGCATCTCGCACGGCAGATGGGAGAGCAGTGCGTCGAGTTCCTGCGGCGGGTGGGCGATGGACCGCGCGCATTGCGGGGGGGGCGCACCCGACGCGTCACGGGTCGGTGGCGGGCCGGCTGGCGTCGGCGCCTGCCGCCCTATCCCCATCCGCGGCGCTGTGCGCTCCCCCTCTGCCTTTGCCAGCCGCCGGCTCCCGAGCGGCAGGGGAAGGAGACTCAGGGGCGAGATCGGGATGGCGGCGAGCCCCTCCAGGCGCACCTCCAGGTGGTCGGTGGGGTCCTGCCGCGTCTCCGCGACCCGGCGGGCCAGTTCCGCTGCGGCGCGTGCCAGGATGCCGGCGACGCGCTGCGGTGCCTTCCAGGTGCGGCGCCTCTCCCCGAAGGCCCCGCAGAGGACCAGGCTGCGGGCGCCCTCGGCAGGGCCGAGGGCTGTCCCGGCCCGGCCGGCGAGGTGGGCGGCCGCCTCCGGCCAGAGTCCCGGCGGCAGCCCGTCGGAGAAGGCGCGCCGGGCGGAAGGCGCCCGCGGCGGGTGGAGGGCGGAGACCGGGCGTCCGTCCTGGCCCAGGCAGAGGGTGCGCAGCCGCCGGCCCTCACGGCCGAAGCGGGCCTGCAGCACCGCTTCCGGCAGGGCGGCCGCCTGGCCGCAGCGGTGGAGTCCCAACTCCGCCAGCCGACGGTGGAGGGAGGGTGCCAGCAGACCCTGGTCGACCAGCGTCTGCAGGGGCTGCGGCGCCAGGAAGCGGGCCTCTCCGCCCGGCGCCACGGCGGCGAAGCCGGCGTCCGGCGGGCAGGCGGCGCGGGCCGTCAGGCGGTTGCCGCCCAGGCCTACCGACAGGTCCACATGCGGAAAGGCACGCCGCACGTCGGCGGTCAGCGTTCGGAGTTCCGGCAGCGGCGGCGATGCCTCCGGCCATGCCGCATAGGCCTCAGGACGGCCGTCGGGGTCGGGCTCGACGGTCGAGGCGGCGGTGGCGAGGGTGTCCCAGGCCGGTGTCAGGAGGTCTGCGGCGGCGGCTGGGTCGAACGTGCGGCTCTCCGCGGCGGGACAGACCGTGCGGGCGGCGGCCGCATCGAGGCCCGGGCGGATGCCCCGGGTGCGGGCGGTGCGGTCGGCGTCCCAGACCAGACCGCGGTGGAAGAGGAGGGCGGGGGAGGCGTCCGGGCCGGCCGCTGGTGGGAGCAGAAGGCCATGGAAGCGGAAGAAGGCGATCCAGCACGCGGGCACGGGCGGCGCCTCCCTCTCCCCGGTGGCCCGGAGCGAGGCCCATTATAGGAACATATGTTCTAAAACGCAAATGGGGGTTTTGGGTAGCGGGCTGTTCCCGCCGTATGGCAGACGCTCTCGGGGTGGTGTCCCCGAGCCGCCGCTGTGTGGCGGCCGTCTGTAGGCGGGCCCTCACCGGATGTCCTCATGCGGTCCGGTCCGGACGTCGAGGTCGATCCGGTATACGGCTGCGCCCGGGGCGTGCACAGCGACCGGGGCGCCACGATCTGGTCACGCGTTCTGTCCCGGCTTGTGGCCGCGCGCTTGGGCGGCCGTCTTCGCGCCGTCCGGTTGGCCGGCGTCCGCCCAGATCCCTCCGTTCTCCGCACCGCCCGCCGGGCGGTGCGCTCACGGTGGGCGGGGGCGCCGGGCCGCGGAGTCGGAACGGGCGGTAGGCAGGGCGGCGCCGGGCCGCGGCCCGGGGGGTGTCCCAATGCCCCATCCCTCCCGGCAGGCATCCGCGCACCCCCCGCGAACCCGCAACCCGTGCATCTGGAGCCCGGGCCCCTGCGAGAGCGGAGGTGGTCGCTCCATGGCGGACGCGCAATCCCTCCTGACCGGCCCACTCGACTTCCTGCACAGGGACATCCACGTCTGCCTGCGCCGGTTCCCGGGTGCCGACCGCCTGGGCTGGTGTCCGACACCAGGGTTCTTCACGCTTTTCGAACTGGGGGCCCACCTCTCCGCCTGTCCGGCCTTCATGGCGGGCGCTCTGCGCGGGGACCGCGACGGGGAGGTCCACAAATGGGATGTGCCGGTGCGGCAGGGTACGCAGGCCGACCTCGGCCGGCTGCTGGACGGCGACACGGCGGCGCTCCGCGCCGGTTCCGACGGTGAGGCGTTCCTGACGGCGGGGGTGCCAGCGCCGTTCGGCGCCGCGCCCGCCGCCGGGCACCTGCTGAATCTGATCACGCACATGCACCACCACCGCGGCAACTCCACAACTATCTGTTATGTGTGCGAACTCGGCACGGGGGTCGGCACCGGCACCCTGTACGCGGCGGGGTGGGTCCGCCGGAGAATGGTCAGTGGCACATGCGGCCGGCGCGGCGCAACCCGCCGTAGCGCAACGCCTGTGAAGGCGGCGTAGGGTTTTGCAGGGGCAACCGCTCGTGAGGCGGGGATCTCGGCGGGCACTGGCCGGTAGGACAAGGCCATTTGAAGAGAGGAAGGGGTGCAGAGATGGACGCAGTGCGGCCGGAGGGGCACAGGGATGCCGCCCGGGTCCGACCCGCGGTGGCCGGCGGGGACGCGCGGAGCGGGCCCACCTCCGCGGGGCGGGCCCTCCTCGCCGTCGACGGTGGAGTCCCCGCCCACAGGGGGCCCTGGCCCGTCTGGCCGCAGCCTACCGAAGACGACATCGCCGCCGTCGCCCTTGTGGTGCGGGATGGTACCTGGTGCTCCGCGGCCCGCGGCCGGGACGTCGTGCAGGCCTTCGAGCGTGACTTCGCGGCGCTGCACGCCCCAGGCTCGGACGCGGCCCCCACCCCCTTTGATGCGGAGGGGGCCCCGGTCGACGCGGTGGCGGTGACCAGTGGCACAAGCGCGCTGATCGTCGCCCTGGCGGCGGTCGGCGTCGGCCCCGGGAACGAGGTGGTCGTTCCACCCTATACGTTCATCGCCACGGCGAGCGCCTGCCTCTTTCTGGGCGCGGTGCCGGTGTTCGCGGACGTCGACCCGGGCACGCTCTGCCTGGATCCGGCGGCTGCGGCGGCGGCGATCACCCCGCGCACCAAGGCGGTCGTCCCGGTCCACTTCGCCGGCTGCCCGGCCGACATGTCCGCCCTGGCCGATCTCTGCCACGAGCGGGGTCTGGCATTGATCGAGGACGCCTGTCAGGCCCCGGGCGCGGCCTGGGCCGGCCGCCCCGTCGGCACGTGGGGGAACTTCGGCTGCTTCTCGTTTCAGGAGAGCAAGAATCTGAGCGCGGGAGAGGGCGGCGCGGTCACGGGCCGCGGCACGGGGATCGAGACGGTGTGGTCGCTGCACAACGTGGGTCGCACACGGGGCGGCGCCTGGTACGGCCATGCCAGGATCGGCCAGAACCTGCGCCTGACGGGGCTGCAGGCCGCGCTGCTCCGTTCGCAGTTGCGGCGCTTCCCGGCGCAGGCGGCTCGCCGCGCCGCGGCGGCGTCCCATCTCGGCGCGCTCCTGGAGCGCGTGCCGGGGATCGAGCCCCTGCTGCCGCCCGCGGGAGTCACCGCGCATGCGTGGCATCTCTTGCCCTTCCGGTACGATCCCGCGGCCTTCGGGGGCCGCTGCCGCGGCGACTTCCTCAAGGCGCTGCTCGCGGAGGGCGTGCCGGCGTCCTCGGGCTATACGCTCCTGTCGGACAACGTGGCGCTTCGCGAGCGGGCCGGGGCCAACGCCGCCCTGGTCGGCGCCGCGCAACCCGCCGCGGGGCCCGTCCCCGTCGCGGCCGCGGCCGCGGAGAACGGTTGCTGGCTACCGCAGAACCTGCTGTTGGCAGAGGAAGAGGATGTGGCCTCGATCGCCGCAGCGATCGAGAAGATCAGCCGAGCCTGGGGGTAGGCCGGGTTCAGACCGGCGCAGCGGGATCGGGGTATACCCTCGGGGGGGAAGTCCGGCTGTTCGCCCGCCGGGTGCGCCGGTGTTTGCCGGTGCCGGGCGGGCGGCTCGATGGCCCCGCGCGTCGGGGTGCAGGGCCGGTTCGGGTTGGCCGGGAATCCACCACGGAGCGAGGTGGCCGGCGTCCGTCCCCGAATGTCGGGATCATGGTGCCGGAGGCGTTTCCGTCCGGATGCCGTGCCGGTCGGCCGCATACCAGCGGTGCCGGGGGGCGGGATCCGGGACCACCTCGGACCCGGGACGATCCGGGCCCGGAAGGGCACGGGAGCATTTGGATCATACCCGACTCCTGCGGGTGCAACGACGCTTGAACTGGCTTCCCAGCGCGGTGCACGGCTGTTTGGCGCCTGGTATCGGGAACTGGTGCGGACAGCACTGGCACTGCGCTGCACAGAGTCGGTTTCCGCACCGGCCGCGAACCATGGACCCGTGGGGGACAAGGGGCATCGGAGCAGTGGCCGCGCAAGAGCGGACTTTTGCCGCGCCGTCCTGGCCGCCGCTTCGGCTGGACGGGATTTCGGTCCAAGGGGGGGTCCTGCTTTGCCCGCCCGGCGCGTGCACTTCCGAGCCGGCTTTGCCGAGGCCGACATCACCCCCGATCCGGGGCGCCGGCGGGTGGAACTGTCCGGCTACGTCGCCCGGGTACAGCCGGCGGCGGGGGTGCGCGACCGGCTGAAGGCCGCCGTGCTCGCCATCGCCGCTGCGGGGGAGGAGCCGCATGCGCTCGTCGGGCTCGACCTCTGCATCCTCGGGGCGGCGGCCGCGACGCGGATCGCCTCGGCCTGTCCGCTGCCCGCCGACCGGATCGTCCTCGCCTGCAGCCACACGCATGCCGCGCCTGCGACCTATCCGCTGATCGGTTGCGGCGATCCTGACCCGGTCTACGAGCGGTGGCTTTCCCTGCGGGTCGGGGACGCGATGCGGCGGGCCGTCGCCGGCATGGTGTCCTGCCGCCTCGGCTGGGGCCGTCGCCGGCTCTCCGAGCCCCGCTGGGGCAACCGGCGCGACCCGGGCGGCGCGACGGACCCGCGACTGCACCTGCTGAAGATCGAGCGGAGCGAGAGCGCGCGCACGCCGATCTGTGCGGTGTGGTCGGCCGCCTGCCACCCGGTGGTGCTGGGGGCGGAGAACCGGCTGGTGTCGGCGGACTGGGTGGGGCAGGTGAGGCAGGCGCTGCCGTGGCCGTCCCTTTTCCTGCAGGGATTTTGCGGCGACCAGAACCCCCTGTGCCGGGGGATGTCCGAACTCGGTGCGTGGTCGGGCCTGGCCGGCGAGGTCGCCGACCTGTGGAGCGTCACGCCGACGGCGAGTGCGGGGCCCTGCGGCTGGCGAAGGCGGGTCGTGGAGCTGCCCCGGCTGCCGGGTGACGCGGTGGTCGGGTTGCCCGCGGACGGGAGCAGAGCCGCTGCTGCGATGCAGCGCTGGGCGACCGGGGTGGCGCGGCCGGGGGAGGGGGTGCCACCCATGCCCGCGGCCGTGGCCGCGTGGCGGGTCCATAACGGCTCCGCCGTCTTCTGGCCGGGTGAACCGCACATCCCCCACGCCCTGGCCTTGCCCGCGGGGTGCCTGGGCGTCGGCCACATCGGTGCCTCCGTCGGCTACGTGCCGGATCGCGCGGCCTACGCGTGGCCCGGTTACGAGGCCGGATCGGCCCACCGCTACTACGGGTTCCCGTCGGCGCTGGCCCCGGAGGCGGGGGAGGCGCTGCTGGCGGCCTGCATGGAGATGTTGGCGGAGTTGGGGTGAGCCGGGGGGAGGTACGCGTGGGGATGGCGGGGACGGCGGCGGGAGCGGGAGTTCGGCGACCGGCGGCGGGGGCCCTGTCCGTGCATCCCGTGTGCCGGATGGTTGTAGGCGGCGGAGCCGACCGAGCGGATGCGGGTGGAGGGCACGGGTCAGAAGGGGGGGGCCGGGATGCGCGATGCGGCGGAGTACCGGAACGAGATCCAGCGGGTGATTGCGGCCGGTCCGTTCGATAAGGCCTGGGAATCCCTGAAGGGCTACCAGGTGCCGGATTGGTACCAGGACGGCAAGTTCGGCATCTTCATCCATTGGGGTGTTTACTCCGTGCCCGGTTTCGGGAACGAGTGGTACCCGCGAAAGATGTACCTGCAGGGCAGCCGCGAGTTTCGGCACCACGTCGAGACCTACGGGCTTCAGTCGCAGTTCGGGTACAAGGACTTCATCCCCATGTTCACGGCGGAGAAGTTTGACGCTGATCGGTGGGCCGGGCTCTTCCGGCGGGCCGGCGCGAAGTTCGTCGTGCCCGTGGCGGAGCACCACGACGGGTTCGCGATGTACGACTGCGGTTTCTCACGCTGGAACGCGCTGGAGATGGGTCCCAAGCGGGACATCATCGGCGAACTGGCCGCTGCGGTCCGCCGCCAGTGGCTCGTGTTCGGGCTATCCAGCCACCGGGCGGAACACTGGTGGTTCATGAACGGCGGCATGGAGTTCGACTCCGACGTCCAGGATCCCCGCTACGCCGATCTGTATGGGCCGGCGCAGCCCGAGTCGCTGCCGCCCAATGAGGAGCACCTTGAGGATTGGTTGGTCCGCACCTGCGAACTGGTGGATAAGTACCGCCCACAGATTGTGTGGTTCGACTGGTGGATAGAGCGGCCGGTGTTCCGGCCGTATCTGCAGGAATTCGCCGCATATTACTACAACCGCGGCGTGCAGTGGAAGCGGGGCGTTGCCATCAATTACAAGAACAATGCCTTCCCCACGGGGACCGCCGTATTCGACGTGGAACGCGGTCAACTCTCCGACATCCGGCCGCAGTTCTGGCAGACCGACACCTCCGTGTCCAAGAATTCCTGGGGCTACGTCGAAAACCAGGACTACAAGACGGTGGACGACCTGGTGGACGACCTGGTGGACATCGTGAGCAAGAACGGCGCGCTCCTTTTGAACATCGGACCGCGTCCGGACGGGACGATCCCGGAACGGGACGAGGAACTGCTCCTCGGCATCGGCCGGTGGTTGGCGGTGAACGGAGATGCAATCTATGGAACACGGCCCTGGAAGGTCTTTGGCGAAGGACCGACGTCCGTGGTGGGCGGTGCATTCAACGATACCAAGCGCTCCGCCTTCACCGCGGCGGATCTACGGTTCACCACTCGGGGAGATACGCTCTACGCGGTGGCCCTGGCTTGGCCGGAGGACGGCGGGGTGACGATCCGCTCGCTCGGGACCGGTACCGGGCTATACGTGGGGGACGTCTCCAAGGTCGAGTTGCTGGGCTGCCGCGAGCCGCTGGAGTGGATGCGGGATGGAAACGGCCTCAGCGTCCGCCTGCCGGCGGAGAGGCCGTGTGCGCATGCGTTCTCACTGCGGATCACACCTGTGCGGCGGTAGGGGCGGGGCGGCCTCGGCGGGTGCTGCGCAAGTCCGCCTGCGCAGCACCCGCCGAGGCTCCGGCACCTTGTCCCTCAGGCGGGCACACCGGGGTCACTCCCCCGGTGGATTGGCGGAAAAGAGGGAACGGGCGAAGTCCAGATCGGCGGCGACCCGCCGCTCCAGCGACGACGGATCGCTGTACTCGGCCGTCAGGCAGACGGTGCCCGCGTAATGGCGCCGCCGGAGTTGCTCCACCACCGCGGGCCACGGGCAGAGGCCTTCGCGCCCGCCGACCCAGACTGGACGGTACTGCGCGTAGCGGGCTTGTGGTGGCGACCGGCGGTCCCAGATGCCGTTTTTGAGGTTGACCAAGCGCAGGTGTGACCAGAGGATGTCGGCCGCCAGTTCCGGCACCTCCCCGGCGAGCGCGCAGTGGGCGGGGTCCCAGACCGCGCAGACGTGCGTGGGATCGAACGGTCCCACCAGGTGCCGCAGCCCCATGGCATTGGCCACATCGCGGCCGGCGTGGTTCTGAACGCCGATGGCCACGCCGTACCGATCCAGGGCGGGCACAAGGCGTGCGAACTGCCGCTGTATCTGCCGCTGGTGATCGAGATAGCCGCGGTTGGGCGGGATGCCGATACAGACGCGGATCAGGCGCACGCCGGCCTCCGCGCAGGCGGCGATGGTCCGCAGGTCGGTCGGGCCGGCGACGCTGTCGATGCGCAACCCGAACTCGGCCAGGGTGCGCGCCGCCGCGGGCAGGCCGCGCTCCACTCCGTCCGGCTCGACCTGGTATCCGGGCCGGACGGGAAGCTCCACGCCGGCAAAGCCCAGGCCGTGGATGCAGTGACCGAGTTCGGGAAGCGGCGTCCGCCAGGGTTTGGTGAAGACGGTAAAATCGACCGTATCCTCCGACATGTGCGGACCCTCCTGCCTCAGACGGTGCAGACGGTGTCCGGTTCCGGGAGGCGGCGTGCGATTTCGCTGAGGCGATAGCCCAAGCCCGGGCCGGCGATGCTTGTCAGACGGACGGCGCCACCGCGCCGGGCGTACAGTCCCGGGTGCACGGCGGCCTCGGGGGCCGAGGCGTCGGGGTAGAATTGCATGGCGTTGGTTTCAACGCCCATGATCGTGCCGGCGTGCGCCGCGAGCAGTATGTGGGGGATTTGGGCCAGCATGGGGTTGGTCAGGTCCTGCACCATCAGGGCCATCCCGTGCGCTCGGGCCCAGCATAGTCCGAGGAGCGCGCCGGTCTGCGTCTTGCAGGTCTTCAGCGCCACGCCCGACCATCCCAGCGACCGCCCGAACCGGATGAGCCGCCAGTTGTGGGCGCTTTCGTCCATGAAGAGGGGCTTTTGCGCCGCAAGCGCCCGGACGTCGGTGCGGTGTGCCTCGATGTCGTACGGGAATGGCTGCTCGACATACAGGAGCCGTGCGTAGGTCTCACGCTCCTTCGACTCCAGGCGGCGCAGGACCGTTTCGACATATTCCGGTTCGCGCACCATGCAGTTGAAGTCGGCGCTGAGGTGCGCGCAGCCCTCTTGGGCCGCGATGCGGCCGACCCGTCGCAGCCGGTCGAAGTCCCATGCGGCATCGTTGCCGCGCAACTTGATTTTCAGGCAGCGGAGGCCGTCGCGGCGGATCCAGTCGCGCAGCAGGACCGGGTGGCCGTCGTCGGGTTCAGTGCCGTCCAGGTCTCCTGCCTCCAGGGGGTCCCCTCCCCCCACCAGATGCCAGGCGGGGAGAGTGTCGGGCCGCGGTCGGGCAAGATAATCGGCCGGGCGGCGTCCCAAGAAGGAGACGCCGCTGCCGGGCTCCGCTTCCAGGAAGTGTGAGAGGTCGGGGGCGAGGAAGTCGCGGCCGTATGCCTGATAGGTGGGATGGTTGTGGAGGGTGCCATAGGCGTCGTGCAGGGCGATATCGAACGGGGAACAGCATACCAGCGCCGCCAGCCAGGGCATGGGTTCCCGGCCGGCCCGCCGGCGATTGAATGCCGCATGCAGCAGGGGCAGCGCCTGTTCGAGAAAGGCGTGGCCCACCTCCAGCGGGTGGCCGGTCTCCGGGAACTCCGCCCACGCGCGCGTCAGGTCGCGCGTGAAAGACAGCAGGGCGTCGTGCCGTTGTGCGTAGGACAGGGCGCTCGGCCACACCCACGGGACGCTGAGCGGCGTCTCTCCCCACCCGGAGCCCCAACCTCCGGCGGTTCCGGCGACATCTACGCGCACGCGGGCGCAGGTCACCGACTCGAGTGTCTCCGCACCGAATTTCAGCGGTAGGCGGGTGCGTACCGGAATGAGGTGCAGGACGGCTCCCACAGGTCGGATGTCGGCGGCGGGCGTCGCGAACCCTCCCTCCTCGATGCGGGTTCCCCTTACCGCGGTTGCCTGCTGAGGTATTTGGGGAGGCTTGGGCGGCTCCTGCCGCCTTCCGGAAGGGATGGGCGCCGCCGGGGAAGGCACGGCGATTCGCTGCGGCCTGTGCGCCGCACGCCCGCGGTGGGATGCGGCGGCGAGCGTGCGCGCACAGGCCGCGTTGTCGTTCGGCCAGACGGGCGGCTTGGAGGCTCTCGGCCTCAGCGGCGTTCGGGGGGGTGCAGAAAACGGAGTAGATCACTGCCGGACGCGCGGGCCTCGGGAGAGGCTGATGGCGACCAGGGCACCTGTGTGGGGGCCGGTTTGTGCCGGGCCCGGTTGCGGCGGTGCGCGCCCCGGTGTACGTAGCCCTCATCGAAACGCAGGCCGCGGACGAGGTCGGCCGCGACCCAGCGGGTGGCGGCCCGGATCGTGTCCACCAGACCGGGCGCGGCATGCGCGTGCCCCGAGATCCGTCGCGTGGGAGGGGACGGTGGGACGGGCGTGGCCGGACGCGCGGGGGCGTCCGGCCACGCTGGGTGCCGGCGTGCCATCCACTGCCCTGTCCGTCGTGCCGCCCCTCTCTCGCCGTGCGGGGAGGCACGCGTGCAGCGCAAGCGCCGTACGGAGACGGCAGTGAGTGCGGCGGAGCCGCGGATCATCCATCGCGCCCCGGCAAGCCCGGTGCTGAGCACGGCGGCGCGGCTCATGGTCCACACGGCGGTCGCGCACCAGCGGAAGGCATCGAGCAGGGTACATGGCCGGGCGCGGCCCATCCGGCATGCGGCGGCATGCCACGCCGACCACAGGTGGGGTGCCGCCGAGCCCAGCGCGCGGCTGGCGGGTCGCAGAACAGCGTCCAGGTTGCCAGGCAACGGCGGCGAGGATGCGTCCGGTACGCCGCCCGCCTCGGCCGCGGATGTCGCTCCGCCGTCTCCGGCCTGGGACAGGGCAGACAGCAGGTCCGCGACGGGGGGCGCCGCGGTCGATGTTCCCGCGGCCGCCAGGTAGGTGAAACTCAGCCCGGATGCCGAGAACGGCGTGCTGACGTCAAGATCCACGCGCCGGCGGGGCAGCGGGCCCGAGTGCGGCGAGTACAGGTGATAAGGCCATTCCGCCTCTGCCCAGGCAGACACCGCCGGGCGCCGGACCCATGCCGCAATGCCGGCACGCCACGTACCTCCCGCGGTTTCGACGTCCACGCGCAGGCGAAACAGCCCGTCGCTGCCCGAAAGCCAGGGTAACCGGAGGTGTGCCTTCGCCATCGCCGCGCCGACGGCAACCTCTTGGCGGAGCGGTATCCGCAGGCGTCCGAGCGGTTCGCCATCCGGCCCGCGGATGTCGAGATGACCCCGCAGGCGCTTTTGGGGACGCACCCGCAAGAAGTATCCGGAATAACCCGCAAGGAGCATTGCCGCCACCGGCGCGCTGAGCAAGAGCCCCGCCGTCACCCACTGCGTCGCTGTGTCCGGGGTGGGTGCGATGGTTGTGGCGGCCGCCAGGGCCGGTGCCCGCCAAGCGGCGGGTACCGCGAGGGCGGCGACCGCGGTCGCGATCCCGCGCACCAATGCCTGGGGGGTGTGCAGGCGTGCCCTGCGGTCCATGACATACCACGTCCGTCCCTTGGGGCCATGCAATCCATGGGGATATCGTGGTAAAGCAATGATTCATAAAGGGACGGAGATCAGATCCTCCGGTGCCGCCAAGGCATCGGAGGATCTGATCTCCCGGGTTTCGGCAGCCTGGCGTCCAGGGGACGCGGCACTGCATTCATCCGAGGCGTGAGGGTGTCTTTCGCCGCCGTCGGGAAACGGTGCCGCGAGCCGGATGCTGCCGCGGGCGGTCAGCCCGAGCCGAACCGGCGCGGCATCCGGCATGACCAGCCAAAGATCCGAGCCGGAGCGTGCTGCGCAACAGGACTCTTACAGCACGCTCCGCTTACTGTCCTTCGCACTGGCAAGGCCTGGGCCGGGGCAGGCACTCATGCAGCGGCGAACCGGGCCTGTCCGTCCGTTCATCCCCCCTTGGGGCCGCCCTTCCGACCGCTGTGCCGATGTTCCGGACCGTCTCCGGTGTCAACTGCTGCCAGTGCGGAGGACAGTACTATTGGCGCGTCCATCAAGTCTTGATCCTCGCCACGGAACAGGGGCACCGTCTCGGGGTAGCGGTCAGCGGGCGCGGCCGTTACGGCCCGGGGGGAGGGCGTCGCATCCGCCATTGGCGCCAGGACTTGAGCGGCATGCTGTCGCCGACGCTCGACGCAGCGTGACAAAACTTGATGGCTGCGCCACTATCGACCGTTCTGCGCCCAGGCCTCCAGTGCCGCCTGGTGCGTCGGAAAGCAGAGCCGGGGCGGCGCCGACGCCGGAAACCACTCCGCCGCCAATGCGTCGAAGCCTGGGATAAGCCGGCCGCCAACCGGCCGTGCGGCCACAAAGGCGATGACGACGCCGAACACGCCGATCTGGCGCAGGACCTCAACCTCAACCCCGCTTTCCTCCCGCACCTCTCGGCGTGCGGCGGCCTCCACCGTTTCCCCGGGCTCGATGAATCCGCCGGGAAGGCACCAGCCTCCCGCCTCGGGCGGAAAACGGCGGCGTACGCAGAGGATCCGGCCTTCAGAGAACACCACAGCGGCCGCAGCCGGATGCGGGTGCTCCCAGTAGACGAAGCCGCAGACGGAACACCAGCGCCGCGGCGCGCCGTCCAGATTCCGCTCGACCAGTGCCGCGGCACACAGAGGACAGAAGCGCCACGCCGCGCTCGGCGGCATCCGCCACCTGATCGGCGCGGCGGATCCTGTGCTCAGCGGGAACACCCCCCTGAATGCCGGAATCTTACCCGTTCTTCCCCCACCGCGGGGCCCAGGGGCGCAGGATCCCGCCAAAGTCGGGCCGCCCGCCCTCGCCATCCCGGAGCCACGATTCTTCCTTGGCGGCAGAACTCCAACGGCGCCGGGAGCGACCTTGCCGAGCCCCTGCCCGGGGACACGGGGGGCGTGTGCCGGGCCCGGCGGAGTGGATCCGTTCGCCGTGGGCCTGCGGCGGAAGACGACGCGGCAGGAGGGCTCCGGGCATCCGGAGAACGGTGGCGCATGGCGGGCGCCGGGGGTGTAGCCCCCGGCGCCCAATCTTGTTGTGCGCAGGGGGCCCGACCGGCGCCGGCGGCGGATCGGGCTTCCGAAGACATTTGCTCATTTGCCGGAGGGGGAAGCGGCATGGGCTCGGCCGCGAACGGTGGCGCCGCGGGGTTCGGACACAGGTCGCGGCGCGGGCGGTCGAGGGGGAAAACCGCGGGGGGCGAGCCGCAGGGGTCTATCGGGGCGTCAACGGTGGACGGGCGCAGGGCGGGCCGCATCAGCCGGCGACGGTGGCTTGGGGTGTCCGCGGCTGTCATCGCGGGTGCAGGAGGTGCGGTGCTCGTCGCCTCCTCCCGGCGGCTGGGCGGCGTCGGACCGGCGCCGTCGGCGGCGCCGGTGGTCCTCACACTCCAGCCAGGCGGCCTGATTCCGTTCAACCGCACCACGATCGCCCTCTACCAGCATATCCTGCGCCCCTTCCTCCAGTCGAATCGGCGTGTGCGCGTCCAACTGACGCCAACCCTCTGGCACGCCAATGTGCAGGCGATTCTTGGCGGCATGGGCGCGGATGTCATCTCCGACAACTACCCGCCGAGTTACATGGCCTCCGGGGGCAATCTGTTGCTACCCCTGGACGGATACATCCGCAGGGACGGACTGGATACCGCAGCCTGGCCGGCGACCCTGCTGGCCTCCTACCGCGCGGCCGCGCCGGACCATGGCCTCTATATGCTGCCGGGCTATTTCTGCCCAAGGATCTATGCGCTGCGGCTGTCCGACTTCGACGCGGCAGGCGTACCCCGCCCCGATCCGGGTTGGTCGTACCGCGAATTTGCGGCGGCGGCCAAGGCCATGACTCGGGAGAACGGCGGTAAGAAACGCTTCGGCGCGGTCGTGGACTGGTACTCCGACCACATCGGCGGAGCCACGTGGCCCTTCTACGCGTTCGGCGACGGTATGCTCGACGGCCGGGGCGATTCGCAGTTGTCCAATGGCGCCAACATCCGTGCCGGGGAGTACCTATATGAGCAATTGTTCTGGCCCGGGGTGGCCACAACGCGGGACTTCCTGGGCCCGACATACACCTCTGCCGCCTTTGTGCGGGACCAGACCAGCATGCAACTCTCCTGGAACGGCTTGGTCCTCGACAATGCGCAGCGGTGGAGGGGTTTCGCATGGGACTACTACCCCCCGCCGGTGTTTCCCCAGGGTCCGACCTGCGCCGCCGCCACCAACTTTTACGCCATCCCCGCGACCTGCCCGCACCCGGAGGCGGCGTGGACCCTGCTGCGCTTCCTCACCGGCGATGCGACGTCCGAGGGCTGGCAGCACGGCCTGGTGCACCTGGCTCTGCAGGAGCCGTCGCTGCTCGCCCTTTGGGACAAGTGGCTCGCCGCGGTGCAGGCTGCCGCTCCCCCGCTGGGGCAGAAGCAGCTCCGGTACTTCAAGGACTTGTCGGTTTCCGGCCGTGCCTTCCCCCAGCAGTACTACCCGCGGCTGGACGAGCAGTGCCAGAATCTGGCCGCGCGTTCCGTGCGCGCCCTGTGGGCGCGGAACACGGATGTGCCCACCGCGTTTTCCCGGATCGATCTGTTGGTCAACGCCCTGCTGGCCCGGGCCGAGGCGGTGGAGACGGCCCAGGGCAAGGCGCTGGCGGCGGCGGCGCTGGTAACGCCCGGCGCGACTGCTTCGTACGCGCCGCCCCCGTGCGACGGCCTGGGGGCCTCGGCCACACCGGCCGGCGGGTATGTCCTGCTCGCCCCGGCCGGGACTTGGACGCTGCTGGGGGATGGTACGGCCGTAGGAGGCACATCGGACAACACGATGTTCGCCTGCCTGCCGATCACCGCTTCGCAAGGGGAATGGTCCTGCCGGCTGGTGGCGGTCGCCAACGTCTCATGTCCGCAACTGAGCCCTCAGGCGGCATTCGGGCTGATGATCCGCGGAGACCTGTCCGACGACGCCGCGATGGCCGTCCTGCAGGTGACGGGGGCCGGCGGAATGCAGTGGCGCTGCCGGCCGGTTCCGGCAGTGGCACCGGGCGGGGTGGCCGGCCCCGTCTCCGTACCATGGCCCGGTGGCGGGGCGACGTTGATGGCCCCAGCGGACAGGCCGGCGCTGAACTATCTGCTGGCGCCTGTCTGGCTCCGGCTGCGGCGCCGGGGCACGACTTGGACCGCCATGGCGTCGCGGGACGGAAAGATCTGGTCCGCCGTGGGCCGTCCCGAGATTATCCGGGCGGGCGGCGTCTGGATCGGCGTCCATTGCTGTGCGCACAATGCCGACTGGGGTGGAAGCGGCTATGTGCGGGGTGTCTTTGATCACCTGACCTTCGTGCCCAGCGCGCGGATGCAGGTGGGCGACCAGGGAGTGCCTCCGGTCGCTGGCGCGGTGGCAGTGGACTGGGCCAGCGCCACCCCGGCTCTGGTGCCCGCCTCTGCCGCGGGTGGCGTGCCGCTGCGGGGGTGAAGGCCGCACATGCCGACGTCGTAGGGCGGTCTCGCCGCGCATCCTGATTATTCACCGCGTTTCCGGCCGTCAGGTGGCCGAAGGCGTATGATGGCTTTCGGCATACCTCGGGGCCTTGGGCCGGGGCTGACAGACGGACCGGTGGCCGTCAGGGCGGATGGTTTTGCCCGTAGGGCGGCGTGCCGCCAGGGCGTTCCGGTGAGTCCTGCCGCCCGAGTGCGGCACGCTGTGGGTGTCCGCGCCGGCAGGCGATCCGAACGCTTCGTGACGGGAGGTGTGTCATGGTACGCGGCGGGCATGGTTCCGGCGGGGAGACCGGGTGGGAGACGGTGCCGCGATACACGCTCGCCGCCCCGGGGGCCGCGGTATACGAAGCCAAGCGCTCCCGCTTCTACGCGTATGCCCGCCCGCTCCGGGCGTCCAGTGGACTGCAGGCCCCCGAACTGCGTGTATGGCTGTCGGGGATCCGGGAGCGCCACCGGGATGCCCGCCACGTAGTCTTCGGCTGGCGGGACGCCCGCGGGACCGGCCGAGGCACCGATGACGGCGAGCCCCACGGGACGGGGGGGCGCCCGTGTCTGGCCGCCCTCGGGCACGCCGGGGTCGATGCCGCGGCGGTGGCGGTCGCCCGCATCTTCGGCGGGGTCCTCCTCGGGCCTGCGGGACTTGCGCGCGCCTATGGCGAGGCTGCCGCCGCGGCGGTGGCCGCCGCCGGAGTGCGGAGTGTGATGCCTGTGCTGTCCTTCACCGTCGATGCCCCGATCGCCGACGGGCCGGCGGTGGAACGGGTCCTGCGCTCCCTGCGCGCCGAATGCATCCGCCGGGAATACCCGGTCGGCGCGGTGCGGCTGTGCGGGGTCGCCCCTCCAGACGCTGCGCGGCGCCTGATGCCGGGTCTGGCGGCGGCGACGGGCGGGCGGGCCCGGGCGACCCTTGCCACCGAGCCGGAGTGGGATTGACTTGGGTACGGGTGGCGGCCCGCGGCGGAAGGGGCCCCGCGGGGTGGAAGGGCGTGTGTCTGCAGGAGCCGAGGGCCGGTCCGCTGCACGGCGTCCCCGTCGGCGCGTGCGGCGGAGGCGACAGGCGCCCGTGCGGCAGAGGACAGGCAAGCCCTTGCGCCGGGCGATGTGGGCCGTCGCCGCCGGCTCGCGCTGATCCTGGGGTGGGGGGCCGCCGCCTTTGTGCAGCGGGCGGAGATGCGGATCGCCGGTCTGCCGGCACGCGTCGACGCCGAGTTGGCGGCGCACGGGCAGCCGTTTGTACACCTGTCACAGCTCCCCCCTGCCCTGGTCGAGGCGACGGTGGCCGTCGAGGATCGTTCGTTCTGGTCCAACCCCGGGATCAGCTTGGAGGGGATCGCACGGTCCGCCCTGGTCGACGTGGCCAGCCAATCCTTCGCCGAGGGCGGCAGCACGATCACGCAGCAACTCATCCGGGATCAACTCCTGGGCTACCAGAAGACGCTGACCCGCAAGCTCACGGAGATGGCCTACGCGGTCCTGGCGACGCGCCGCTTTCCCAAGCGTACGATCCTGACCCTTTACCTCAACGAGGTCAACTATGGCAGCGGGGCCTTCGGCATCGCCGCGGCCGCGCAGACCTATTTCGCAGTGCCGGCGGCTGACCTCAGCCTCGCGCAATGCACATTGCTCGCCGGCCTGCCGCAGGATCCCGCCGGACTCGACCCGTTCCGGCATCCTCGTGCGGCGCGCCGCCGCCAGCAGGCGGTATTGCAGGCGATGGTGGCCGTTGGCGACCTGAGCGCGTCCCAGGCGGCCGCGGCCGCCGCTGCGGCGCTGTGTCTCCTACCGGTCGGTTGACGGTTCTTTGCACCTGTCTCGGTTCCAGGTCCCGTGCGTGCGGCTTGCTGGCCTTCGGGCGCAGCGGCACGTCCCACGGCGAACGGTTGGGGGGGCCTCGGGGGCCTGGCCTGCCCTATCCCGCGGCGGGTACAGGCGCACCGGAGACACCCGCCTACCAGGCCATGAGTCGCGCCGGCACCGCGGCGGTTGCGTGTGGAGTACGGATCCGCAACGGCGATGCGCTGGAACGCGCAGCGCCGAGCCTGCGGGTTCGACCACTGGGTACGGGGAGGTGGCCGCGACACTGTCGCGGCCTTTCCGCCCTCCGCATGCCTCTGCGGGTGTGTGTCGGCTGGAGCCGTCCCGATCGCGTACATGCGCCGGCTGCCGGGGTGTCACTCGCCGCCCGGTCGGGCACGTGCCGGGACGGCGGGGCCGGCACGCGCCGCCGGTTCTTCCCGCGGCGGCAGATCCACGGGATCGACGAGCAGCGTGCGTTCCTCTGCATAGAGCACGAAGCCCGGCCGCGCGCCGCCGGGCTTCCAGACGTGGCGTCGGCGGGTATGGTCGACGGGGATGCGGCGTCCTGACCGTCCGGCGCTGTAGTAAGCGGCGCAGCGCGCCGCCTGCAGCAGCGCCTCCTCCGGCGGGTCCGCGGCCGGCCCTCCCGCGGGCGGGCGCAGCAGCACGTGGCTGCCGGGCATCTGTTTGGCGTGCAACCAGATGTCGTCCGGGCGGGCCAGACGCATCGTGAGGCGGTCGTTGCCGGCTGCGTTCCGCCCCACCAGGATCCTCCATCCCGCCGCTGCGGAGAAGACCAGCGGGGGTGCCGGCTCCGGGCGCCGTGTCTCCGCCTTGCCACCCGCCGAGAGGCTGCCGCGGCCAGCCGGCGCGCGGCGGCGGGCCGCGCGCCGTTGGCGCCCGAGCAGACCCTGCTCCGCCAATTCCGCCTCCAGGGCGGCGAGTTCAGCGGTCGCTTCGGCCTGCGCCAACGCCAATTCCGCCTCGGCGATATAGCCCAACTCGGACCGACCCAGTTCCAGATGCGCGGCCACCACGCCGGCGGCGCGCCGCTCCTTCTGATAGCGGCGCAACAGGCGCTGGGCGTTGGCGCTGGCACTGAGGCGCGGATCGAGTTCAATGCCGACCGGGCGCGCCGGATCGGAAAAGGACGGCAGATCGACGTGGGCGGCTCCCCGCGGCACCAGGTGCGGGTACGTCAGGAGGAGTTCACCGGCCTCGCGCAGGGCCTCTGCGCCGTGGGCCGCCGCCAGTTCCTCCTCCTGCTTGGCGAGTCTGCGGGCGGTCCGTTCACGGGCCGCCCGCAGGACGGCGGCGATCCGCTGCCGGAGGGCCAGGGTGCGCCGTATCTCCGTCAGGTCGGCGTAGGCCTGTACACAGGCCTCGCTTGGGGTGGCGGCGCTCGCGGCGGCCGTACCGGGGAGCGGCCAGGCCTGCGGCAGCGGGTCACCGTGACTGTCCCTGACCACGCAGGGCCTGAAGGTACTGTTCGCGACGGAGGCGGCCAGTGCGGCCACCACGGCGCCAAGCGGCGGCAGCGATGCGGGCAGACCCTCCGGTACGGCGGGGCCGCCCGGGGCCCCCGCCGCCCAGGCCCCGAGTGCGCGCGCCAGGGGCCGCGAGACGCCGAAAACCGTCGCGGTGAGTCGCTCCACGACCTGCTCGCCGGCCGGCCGGCGCGTCCAGGCGGCCTCCAGGTCGGCCGCGAGTCCGGCCGGTCCCCCCGCCCGCAGGCTGAGTACGGGGTCGACCTTGCCGGGCGTACGGGGCGGTACGGCGTAGGGCAATCCGGGGAGGGTCTGGCGCACGCGGTTGCAATCTTCGTCGATGCGGCGCAGGGCGTCGAGTACGCGCCCGTCTGGCCCGACGAGCACCAGATTGGCCAGGTGGCCGGTCAATTCGGCGACCAGGCGCACCACGCGGGGGTTGCCAAGGTCGTCGCGGCTCTGGAACTCCAACTGCAGCGAGCGTTCCAGGCCATCCTGTGCCGCGGTCAGCAGGCGGCCGCCCTCCACATGCCGGCGCAGGGCCTGGCAGAAGGCGGGCGGTACAGGCAGGTTGCCGGGCCGCGCCGGTGCCAGATGCACCCGGCCGAGGTCCGGGCGGGCAGAGAGGATCAGGCAGGCGGTGCGGCGCGCCGCGTACAGTTGCAGGTACACGTCATAGAAGTCGGACTGGCCGGCGCGTTCCACCCGTGCCCCGATCCAGTCCGCGCGGATCTCGGCCGCCACGGCGGCGATCAGCCAGGCATCCGCGGTCGCCGCCCCCTCTAAGGATTGCTCCTCGCCAGCCTAATCGAGCGGCGCGCCGCGCGGCAACAGGCCTGGGGGCCGTCCCGCCGCGGGGCATGGTATCCTGGGCGGTGAATTCCGCCGCGGGAGGCGTGGACCGCTTGTTGGCCTTGCTGGTCGCCGGTGCCGTGTTCACGCTCAGCTACTGGTGCTTGGGCACGTTCTCTCTTCTCCGCCGGCCCGGGAAACCCGCCACTCTGCGCTGGGCACTGGCTGCGTTTGTTACGCTTTGGACGGCAGGATTTATCTCCCTGGGCAAGTAATATATCCCATATATGGACAATGAGTGCTTTTCCAGCTTTCCGGCCCGCGTACGCGACGCGGAGGCGGCGGGTGACTGGACGGCGGCCGAGGACCTAATGGCGCGGGCGGCGGCCACCGGGTCTCCCTTCTGGCGGGTGGGACTGGCGGACCTGCTCTGCTGGCGCGGCCGGCCGGCCGAAGCCCTGGCCCTGACCGAGGCGGTGCTGGCCGAGCACCCGGGTTATGCGGGTGCCCTGCGGGTCCGGGGGATGGCGCTGTTCCGCCTGGGCCGGCTGTCGGAGGCGCAGGCGGCATTGGAGGCGGCCTGGGGGATCCGCCCCGCGCCAGCGGTGGCCTGGTCCCTGGCACGGGTCTGCCGGCGGGCGGCGGGTGTCGCCGCAGCCCTGCAGTGGGCCGAACGCGCCTTGCGGGTTTTCCCCGAGGACACCCGGCTGCTGCGGGAGCGCGCCTCTCTGCTGCTCCGGCTCGGCCGCGACGCCGAAGCCGCCGAGGCGGCCGGACGCGTGCTGCGGTCGGAGCCCGGCGACGGACGGGCCCTGGCGACCTGGGCCGCGGCGCGAATCCGGTCGCTCCCGCCCGAGGAGGCGGCGGAGCATCTCGGCCGGCTGCTGCAACTTCCGCGGCTGCGGGCCGTCCCGCAGTTGTGGGCGCTCCACGCCCGGTCGCTGGAGCGGGCCGGGAAGCCCGCGGCGGCCTTGCGGTCGTGGCGTGCCGCCGCCTCGTCATCCCCAGGGGACCGCCGCGCCGCCGCCGATCTGGTCTTCGCCCTGCGTCGCTGCGGCCGCCGCTCCGAGGCCTTCGACGGGCTGGCCGCCCTTGTACGGGCCGATCCCGCAGACGCCGCGGTCCTCTCGGCCTTCGTCTACGATGCGCGCCTCCTCTCCCGGCAGGGTTCCGCCCGGCAGGTCCTCTTCGACCTTCTGCGCCGAGATCCCGGGCGGCGCCATCTCTGGGGTTGGGTGCGACGACTCGGGCTGTCTCCCGGTCCGACGCGACCGGCAAACCGCGCCCGTCCGGTGCAGGGCATGGTTCGGGCCAGCGGGGGGAAGACCCCGGCGGCACCGCCGGATGGCGCCTCCGGCGGCAGGGCGGGCGGACGGGCGCGACCCGCCGCGTCCGCTGCCGGGCCCACCGCTTCCGGTGGCTGCGCGCAAAGGGGGAAGACGACGTGACGGCCACGCTCCGAGTGGGTGATCTGATCACCGTGGCGCGTTTCCGGCCCGTGATCCGCCTGGGCGACCTGCGCCGGCCGGATCTCGCCGCCGAACTTGGCGCGGCCTTTGTCCTGACCGAGGACGTGGAGCACGCACTCCGGACCGTCTTTGCCGATATCACAGCCGGCCGCGGCCGCGGTTACTTCTTGGAGGGTCACTACGGCTCCGGCAAGTCCCACCTGCTCGGGGTGCTGCACGGCATCCTGGAGGGCACCTTCGCCGCATCCGACGTGGGGTCGGCCGCGGCCCCGGGGTCGAACCGGCTCGGCGGGATTCCCGAGCGCCTGCCGCTGCCCGTATCGATCTCCCTGGTGGAGCACGCGGGGACCGAGGCGTTGGAAGGTATTGTGCGGCGCCGCTTTGCCCTGGCCGCCGGTTGTGTCCCACCCCCGGGCAGCCGGCGGGAGGTCTTCGACTTTCTCGCTGGGGCAGCGCTCCGGCGGCGGGGCGGGGGTGTGGCCTTCTTCCTCGATGAATTGACGGAATTCCTGCGCTCCAAACCCGATGCCCGTGCCTTTGCCGAGGACGTGCGCTTCCTCCAGTTCCTGGGGGAGTGGGCCCAGGGGGCCCCGGCCTGGGTCATACTCAGTGTGCAGGAAGCGGTGGAACGGACCGGGGACCTGCCCGCGCCGGTCTTCGGCGCCGTGCGCGATCGCTATCCGGTGCGCTTCCGTCTGGGCACCGGTCACGTGCGCGAACTCATCGCCCGGAGGCTGATCCAGCGCCTGCCGGAGGCGGAGGAAGGCCTGGCCGCCGTCGCGGCGGGTCTGCGGCGTACCTTCGGGGAGTTTGCGCCGCCCGCCGCCGGACTGCTGTCCCTCTACCCGGTGCACCCCCGGACGGTCGAACTGCTTGACCGTCTGCGCCCGCTGGTCTCTGAGCGGCGCGGGGTCCTGGATTTCGTTGCCGTGCGCCTCGCCGGCGACGCGGCCCGCCGCATTCCGGCATGGCTGGACCAACCGGCGGATCGCCTCCTCGGTCCGGACGCGATCCTCGACCATTTCCGGGACCGGGTGCGCGAGCGGCCGGAGACGGCGCCCCTGATCACCGTCGTCCTCGAACACTTTGAGTGTGAGCTGCCGCGCTTGTTTCCGGACGCGGAGACGGCCGCCGCGGCACTGCGGCTGGGCAAGGTCCTGATTGCCGGCGCCCTCTGCCCGACGCCGCAGGGCTTCACGGCCGCCGAACTGACAGGGTCGCTGCTGCACCGCTTGACTGATCTCGACCCGGCGCTCAATCTGGAGTTCATTTCATCTGTCGCCGACCGCATGGCCGCGCACGGGGCCTATGTGCGGGCCCAGGGCGGGGGAGAGCCGGCCTTCGGCCGGCAGCCCGCCGCCGCTTCGGCGCCGTCGGTCCGGCGCTACTTCTGCGACCTGCGCGCCGATCTCGGTCCCGCGCTGCGCGGCCGCCTGCAATTCTGGCGCGACGCGCTGCAACCAGGGGACGGCCGCATCTTCCGCGCCCTGCTGCCCTGGTGTGACGACCCCTGCCTCCCGCTGCAACGCCTGGCGGCTGCGCCCCGCGGTGGTCCGTGGGATGTCGCCTGGCGCCGCACCGCGCGGCAGGCGGCCGTCTGGCTGACCGATCTCGCCGCCCTGGCTGTGGAGGACCTGCGCGAGGCGGTCCGTGCCCTTGAGGTGGCCGAACCCGATGCCCTGGTGCTGGTGGCCGCCGGGGTCCCGGGCGATCCGGCGCCCCTGCGCCGGCTGTGGACCGAGCGTCTGGCTCCGACCGCGGTGGCGATGCACCCCGATGCACCCGTCCTCTGCTGGCTGCCCCGCCCGCCCGGTGCGGAGGAAGGCGCCGTGCTGCGTAACGCGGCAGCCCGGGCCATGCTGGCGGAGGAACTTGCGGCCGACGCCTCCGCCACGGGCCGGCGCCTGTTGCGCCAACTGCGCCTGGAAGAGGGGGAATGGCACGCCCGTGCGGCTCGGCTTCACCGCGACCTCTACCTGGAGGGTGAACTCCATGATGTGCGGGGTAATGTCGCCAGACCTGCGGATCTCGGTCCGTTGCCCTTCTCCGCCCTCTTGGAGCGGATGCTGGAAGAGCCGTTCCGCCGCCGGTTCCCCCTGCTGCCCGATCTGCCCGCGCGACCCGAGGCGTTGCCTCCTGCCGCGGCGACGTCGGTCCTTGGCCGGTTTGTCCGTTCGGGCGCCGCTGAGGGGGACTCGGAGGTGGCGCAACTCGCGGCCCGCGCGCTGCTGCCGCTCGGCCTTTGTCAGCGCGACGCCCGCGGTCTCCGTCTGGCCGATGACGCGGGCTCGGGACCCCATGCCGCACAGGTGACCGCCGCCGTCGCCGGCCGCACTCCGGCCGGCCCCGTGCCCGTTGATCTGGTCTACCTGCGGTTGCGCAAGGGCCCGTCCGGCCTGACCAAACCGCTCTTCTCACTTCTCTGCCTTGTGCTGTTGCGTACCGGTGCCGTATCGGCTGTACGCGCCGGCCGGCGGTTGCCCCCTGAGCGGCTCGACCCGGAACGGCTCTGGCAGGTGGAGGGCCTGTGCGCCGGCGCCTTGGTGCCGCCCGACCTGCGCCCTGCTGTGCGCACGCTGCCCTTCGTGTCCGCTGCGGCACGCGATCGCCCGTGGACGCATGCCCTGCAGCGCGAACTGTGGGACGCAGCCTGCGCCTGGCGCCGGCGCTGGGGCGAGCGGCTGCCCGCCCTGCGCGCGGAGGCGGCGCGTGTTCGCGACTTCCCGGCGCTCCGCGATGTACTGCGGCCCGAACGCCTGGAGGACCTGGACCGGTTGGAGCGGCTCCTGGCCGCAGTGGCGCTGAGTCTGCCCCCGCACGAGGGGCTCGGTCGGTTGCTCGCGGCGGTGGCCTCCGATCCGGCCGCCGCCGCGGCGGCCCAGAGGGCTGAAGCCCTGGATGTCTTCTTGCGGGACCGTCTCGACACATATGTGCAGACGGTCGCGTACCTTGGCGCCGAGGAGTTTGTGCCGCCAGCGGAGTTGGCGGCGGCGGTGTCCGGACTGCGGGCGCAGTTGGCAGACCCGGAGACCGTCTTCGGACCGGAGTTCGGGCGGGTGCAGGCGGACTTCGGGGCGCTGCGCGCGGCTTATGCCGATGCCTATGCCGCCGCCCACGCCGCGGCAGTGGGCACGGAGGCCTTCAGCGCCCACGCGGCCATCGGCGGCGGGGCGGCCCGGCGGTTGGCACAACTGGTGGGCGGGCCGGCCGTCGAGGCCCTGGAAGCTGCGCTCGCCTCAGCCCTCGCCGGGCGCTGCGCTGTTGCCCCGGGTGCTCTGGGCGATCGCCTTCTGCGCTGGCCGTCCTGCCGCTGCGGTTATCGGTTCGGCCATCCCCCCGCTGCAGTGCAGGGGGATGAACTACGGATACAGGCGGCCGCAGCGGCGGCGGGGGCGCTGCGCGCGCTGCAGGCACCGGAATGCGCGCGTCGCCTGCGGGCCGCCGGGGGTGCGGCGGCGGGGGAACTCCTCGACCTGCCGGCGGAGGGCGATGCCGTGGCGGACCGGGCGCTGGCGTTGATCGCCGTGATCGGAGAAGCAACCGTGCGCTCGGCGCTGGGACCGGGACCGGTGCCTGTGGATCGTGAGCTGTCGGTCCTGGGTGAGGTACTGTCGGGCCGGGATTGGGCGGGAACCGAACTCCTCGCCGCTGTGCGCGCGTGGGTGGGGGATGCCGGTCCCGGCGTGCGGTTACGCGTCGTGTCCGGTGCGCGCAACCGGGGCCGGGCCGCGGCTCGGGCGGCAGAGGCTGTCGGTGCCCTGCGTATGGCGGTCGGGCGGCCGCCTGCGAACCACCTCGTCTGGGAGGCGCTCTGGTCGGGTGCGGCCGGGGGATGGGCGTGCCGTGTCGAGGCGGCGGCAGACGAGGTGCGGGACGGCTGGGACCGGCGCGCCGATCCGGCGGTCCCGCACCTGTCCGGGTGGAGGCGGGAGGCCGGGGAATGCGCGTCACGTCTGGAGCGTATGTTCGCGGCCGATCTGCGGCGCTGGAGCGCGGATGGCTTCCGCCGGGAGGGACTGGCGCCGGTCGGCCGGGCCCTCGATGCCTGCGCGGGACGCGGTGCCGGCGCCACCTTCGCCTTCTGCGTGGACGCATTGCGGGCCGACCTGCTGGAAGCGGTGCTCGATCTGGCGGCATCAGCCCTGCCTCGCCTACGGCCGGTGAGCACGGGAATGGTCTGGGCCGTTTCCCCGACGCTCACGGCCACCCAGTTCGAGGCGTGGGCGGCGGCCGGATGGTCTGTGGAGATTGTGCATATCGACGGAGGGGCGGCGGAGGCGGTGGCCGAAGGGGGGCGGGCGGCGTTAGGTCGCGTGGCATGGGTTCCCGGCAGGCGTTGCGTCTGCAAGTGGGACTTTCTCGACGCACGCCTGCATGCCAGCGACGATGATTTCGGCATGGTCGCCGCAGAGTTCCGTCTGCGGGCCCACCGGTTGCTCCTGCCCGTGCTGGCCGCCCTGGAGTCTGGGGACCGAGCCGTGCTGTTCGGCGATCACGGCTTCCGCATCCGGAATGCGGAGGACGGGACCTGGCGGTACGAACACGGCGGCGACAGCCCGGACGAGGTGCTGGTCCCCTTCTGTGTCCTGGAGGCCGGCTGACCCGGGTGTTCGCACTCGCATGCAGCACGCTGCCCGGGTCACGGCGGGCCCGGAGGGCACGGTGCCGGGCGGGGGGTGACGGGACGGTCCGCCCGCCGACGGATGCGGTCAAGACGCAGGGGGATCGGTGCCGTCCCGCCGGCACCACGGAACTCGCCCTGCGCCGTATGCCCTCACTCCCGCCCAGCATCGCAGGGCAGTTCAACGGTGACGATGCCGCCATGCCGTCCGTTGGCCAGGGTGATCGTTCCCCCGTGGCGCTCCACAATCCAGCGGCAGAGGACGAGGCCGATCCCCATGCCACCGGTTTTGTCGCTCCGACGCCTCTGGAAGGGCGCCGCCAGGATGGCGGCGGGAAAACCGGGGCCGTCGTCGCCGACCCGCAGTACCGCTCGCCGCTCCCGATCCGAGGCGCTGATATCCAGCGCGACGGCCCCGTCGGGGCCGGCCGCCTCCAAGCCGTTGCGCAGCAGGTTCCAGACCAGTTGCTGGATCGCCTGACGTTCGCCGTCGAGCCAAAATTCCGCTCCGACCGGGTTGCGGCACACCGTGATCTTGCAGTCCGGGGCGAGATCGCGGAGGGCCTCAGCGGCGGTGGTGCACACATCGCCGAGTTCGAGGGGGCGGGCCTTCCAGGGGCGGCTGGCGGTCAGGTAGGTGTCCAGTAGCCTGCCCACCGCCTCCAGGCTGGCGATGGCACTCTCACAGTTGGTTGCCTCATCCGCCTGACCGGTGCCGGCGAGTCGAGCGGCGAGGGTTTGCAGGCGCAGGTGGGCGATCGCCAGCGGACCGCGGACCTCGTGCGCCAGGAGGTCGGGTAAGTCGACCGGGGTGTCGTGCGCGCCCTCGGGCTGACCCGCATCGGCGCCAAGGTCGGCCGGCGCGACGGTCAACGCCGCCGGGAGCACAAGTTCCAGGCGGCCCGGAGCCGCGAGGTGCCAGCTGCGCAGGGCCTCGACCCCTTCGGTGCTCACCCAAGCGCCGCGCAGGTCGATCCGCGTCTGCCGGGCGGTGCCGCTCAAGCGCCGCAGATCGGCCACCAGATGGGCGCTCACGATCCCGTCGACGCGGACGTCGCATGCATCCTCCTGTTGGTAAACCTGCACCGACGCGGTTTGCACGGCAAGCCCCCCCTGCCGGACGTGCGGCCGGAGTACGCACCAGAGGTTCGCGGCGACGCTACGTGCTCCTGTGTTCGCCTGTGCACCGAGTTGCCGCACTTGCCGAGGATATCCCGGACCGCACCTCAGACGTTGTCGGCGGCAGTTGCCGAAGTGATGAGCCCGCGCGCGGCGGCCCTGTGCGGCGCGGCAGCCGGATGGTTTTTTCCAGATGCCCTGCGCGAGTGAGTCGTACCGGCGGCAATGGTGGGCCGCGTGCCTCTCGCCGTCCCGGATGGTGCGGTGCCGCGTGCAGGGGTCATCGGAGCGCGTCAACCTGGCCGCCATGGCCGGTGGCGACTGCGGGCGGCCGCCAAAGTGGTTGATGAGAAAATCCGCTGGACGGATTAACATAGAGCCCGTAGACCCTCAACTCGCGTTTGTCACTTGGCCGGCCCGATCTCGGATCCTGCCGTCTCCCCAGGAACGGTATGGGGGCGCGGCGAAGCCAGCAGGGGTTGACGAGTGTCCGGGAGCGCGGGACGCCTCCCCCGAGGCCGCAGGATGGTGGCGCCCGGCAGCCGTCGTTCCTGGCGCCATCGTGGTCGGCCCAGCAGTACGTGCGCTCCCGCCGGGAACGCGGCATTTTCATAGTTACGCCATCTTTCGGGAGAGTGAGTCATGCGCGTGATCGTCTGCGGAGGCGACGGGTTCTGTGGCTGGCCGACGGCCCTGCACCTGTCCGCGCGAGGCCACGATGTATCGATCGTGGACAGCTTGGTCCGCCGCCAGTGGGATGCGGAACTCGGCACGCAGTCGGTGCTGCCCATCCACCCGTTGTCCGAGCGGCTGGAGAAATGGCGGGACCTCACCGGCCGCGTCATACGCAGCCATGTCGGGGACCTGACGGACGCCGCCTTCCTGATGGATGTGCTTGCCCAGGAGCGGCCGGAGGGCATCGTGCATTTCGCGGAGCAGCGCTCCGCCCCGTACTCGATGATCGATCGTCAACATGCCGTATTCACACAGGTGAACAACGTGGTGGGAACGCTCAACCTGCTGTATGGCATCAAGGACATCGTACCGGCGTGCCATCTGGTCAAACTGGGGACGATGGGCGAGTACGGGACGCCCAACATCGACATCGAAGAGGGGTACATCGAAATCCGGCACAAGGGACGCAGTGATGTGCTGCCGTTCCCGAAGCAGCCAGGCTCGATGTACCACCTGTCCAAGGTCCATGACAGCCACAACATCCACTTCTGCTGCCGGACCTGGGGACTGGCGGCGACCGACCTGCATCAGGGGGTCGTTTACGGGGTCCAGACCGCGGAGACGGCGATGGATGCGGTGCTGTACAATCGGTTCGATACCGACGAGGTGTTCGGGACCGCGCTCAATCGATTCATTGCGGAAGCCGCCATCGGTCATCCACTGACCGTCTATGGCAAGGGTGGCCAGACGCGGGGTTTCATCCAGATTGTGGACACGGTGCGTTGCATCGAACTGGCGTTGGAACACCCGGCGAGCCCGGGAGAGTTGCGGGTGTTCAACCAGTTCACCGAGCAGTTCTCCGTGGGCGAACTCGCAGCACGCGTCGCTGGCATAGCGCCGCGCGCGGGGCGAGTGGCGACCGTGACGCACCTGCCCAATCCGCGCGTGGAACGGGATGAGCACTACTACAACGCGGCGCATACGGCGTTGGTGGATCTCGGGCTCAGGCCCCACCTGCTGGACGATGCCCTGCTGGAAGACTTGCTCCGGCTCGCCATCAGGTTTGCGGAGCGTATCCTTCCGGATAAACTGCTTCCGACGGTCCGGTGGCGGTAGCACCGGGTGAAGGCAGGGTGGTACGGTGCGGGTGGCGATTTTCACAGAAACCTTTCTGCCGTCCACCGACGGCGTGGTCACGCGCCTGCTGGCCACCCTTCCCGAACTCGGCAGGCTGGGCCATGATGTATTGGTTCTGGCGCCCGACGGCGGGCCCGCAGAGTATGCCGGTATTCGTGTGGAGGGTTTTCCGGGCAAGCCGTTCTTTCTCTATCCGGACAAGCGCGTCATCTGGCCACGGGTCCGTGCTCTGGATCTGCTGCGCGAGTTCCAGCCCGACCTCATCCACACGGTGAATCCGGTGGTGTTCGGGTTGGGTGCGATATTGGCCTCGCGCCGGATCAACGTGCCCCTGGTGGCCAGTTACCACACGCACTTTCCGCACTTCGCCGAGGTGTACGGATACCGCTGGATGACCGGTCCCATCTGGGCGTACATGCGGTTTTTGCACAACAGGGCGGTGCTCAATCTCTGCACCTCCGAGTCCGCACGGCAGGACCTGGTCCGGCACGGTTTCCGGCGCGTGCGGGTCTGGGATCACGGGGTGGATCTGGAGCGCTTTCGGCCCAAGCCGCGCAATGCGGAGATGCGCCGCCGCCTGTCCGGCGGCGCCCCGGAGCGGACCGTCCTGCTCTATGTCGGCCGCCTGGCGCCGGAGAAGCAGATCGAGCGCCTGCTGCCACTGGTCCACGGCAATCCCGAGGTGACGTTGGCCTTTGTCGGGGACGGTCCCTGCCGCCCTCGCCTGGAAAGGTTGTTCGCGGATACCCCCACCGCATTCGTCGGCTATCTCCAGGGCGAGGATCTGATTTCGGCGTACACCTCGGCGGATGCCTTCGTCTTCCCGTCGACCATGGAGACGCTGGGGCTTGTGCTGTTGGAGGCGATGGCCTGCGGCCTGCCGGTCATCGCGGCGCGCAGCGAGCCGACCCTGTATCTGGTGGGCGAGGACGCCGGTCTGCTGTATGATGCCGATGATCCGGCCAGCCTTGAGGCCGCTGTGCACCGCCTGCGCGATGAGCAGGGGCTGCGGTCCCGGCTTGCCGACGGGTCGCGCCGGGCAAGTGCTCGGCGGGGGTGGGAGGCGCCGACGCGGCAGCTGCTGGGCTACTATCGAGAAGCGTTGCGATATGCCGCTGCCGGGATGGATGCCCGGCAGTTGGTATCCGGTGACACCGGTGCCGGGGGGTTTTGACTTGCCGCTCCAGCCCGGCGGATCCCGGCGGTTGGAGCCGGCCGCGGCCTCTGTTGCCCCAACGGGTTCGGAGCCGGCGGCCGAGCCGGCGAGATCCAGACACGCGGCCAAGCGCTCCATACTGTGGAAGGGCCAGTATCTCCAATTTGCCACGGTAGGATTGTTCAATGCCGTGGTGGATTTGGGTATTCTTAATCTCTTAATGTGGCTGTGGCCGACCACGAACTCGACCGGGCTCACCGTGGAGAACTCCCTGGCCGTCGCCCTGGCGATCGCCAATTCCTACCTGTGGAACAGCCGCTGGACGTTCCGGCGGGAGTCGGACGGAAGCTTTCGTCAGATTATCCTCTTTGTGGGGCAGTCGCTCCTGAACATCTTCATCAATGATGCCGCCCTGCTCCTCACGGCGGGCCAGGTGCGTCAACTGCACCTGGGTCCCGCGTGGGTGAAGATCAACCTCAGCAAGGGCGTCGCCATGGCCTTCGCTTCCAGCACAAGCTACTTCATCATGCGCCTCTTCGTCTTTCGGCCCGGCGCCGGGCACAGGACGTAAGCATCCCGGTGGCGGCGTGGCCGCGGCCGGAACCGGGATGCCGGCCACGCAAGGGGGGACAAGCCCGCGCCTCCGTCTCCGACGCGCTCCGCGTGCGTACGCTGCATCCCTGCGCGAACCCGCCGCAGGCGCCCTTGTTGCGGCTGCGGAACATTGTCCGTAAACCCCGTTCGGGAGGTATCGCCTGCGTGCCGGAAAGTCCGGTCGATCTGCGCTCTGATACCGTCACCCGTCCCACGCCCGCGATGCGCAGGGCTATGGCTGAGGCCGAGGTGGGCGACGACGTCTACGGCGAGGACCCGACCGTCCGCCAGCTCGAGGCCGAGGTTGCCGCCGCCACCGCCAAAGCGGCCGCCCTGTTCGTACCAAGCGGCACGATGGGCAACCAGATCGCCGTGCTCTGCCACACCGAACGCGGTGACGAGATGCTGCTGCACGAGGAATCCCACATCTATTACTACGAAGCGGGCGCGCCGGCCGCCCTGGCCGGGGTCAGCGCGCGCCTTCTGCCGGGCGTGCGGGGCCGGTTCGGGCCCGAAGCGGTCGTCGCCGCCCTGCGACCCGCCAATGCACATTATCCCCGCCCTCGCCTGCTCTGTATCGAGAATACCCACAACCGGGGCGGCGGCAGCGTGTGGGACCCGACCGCCATCGCGGCGGTGGCCGCCGTGGGGCACGGACGCGGCCTTGCCGTCCACCTGGACGGCGCACGCATCTGGAACGCCTCGGTGGCGCTGGCAGTTCCGGTCGCACAGTTCTGCGGGCCGGTGGACACGGTCATGTGTTGCTTGAGCAAAGGGTTGTGCGCCCCGGTGGGCTCACTCCTCTGCGGTTCCGTGGAGACCATCGCCCGCGCGCGCCGCTATCGCAAGCTCCTGGGCGGTGGGATGCGCCAGGCGGGCGTTCTGGCGGCCGCCGGCCTTGTGGCCCTGCGGACGATGGTGGATCGCCTGGCTGAAGACCATGCCCATGCGCGCTTCCTGGCAGAGGGTATCAGCTCTGTGCGTGGGTTCGTGGTGGAGCCGGAAACGGTGGAGACCAACATGGTCCTTTTGCGCACACCCTCGCGTCCCGCCGCCGAGGTCGCCGACGCACTGCGGGCGCTGGGCGTCCTCTGCAACGCGACGGGACCGGACACACTGCGCCTGGTCACCCATCACGATG
This sequence comes from Bacillota bacterium, assembly GCA_021803205.1. GTDB lineage: Bacteria > Bacillota > Sulfobacillia > RBS10-35 > JAJYVN01 > JAJZMB01. The sequence goes on from JAJZMB010000124.1 coordinate 70,990, forward strand.
TGTCCGGGGCGGACTGTGAGCGGGCGCTGCCGGCCTTCGCCAGGGTGGCCGCCGGGTAGGTGCATGCCGCCGAAGTCCGGCTGCGTGCGGTGTGGATGACTGGGGTACCTCAGCCGGTGCTGCGGGCTGCGCGGTGGGCGCGTGCCCCCGGGCGGTCATGCGCGGTTGGCTGTCGCGGCGTGCCGCGTGGCCCCGCGAGCTCCCGGCGAAGTCCGGCGCCGCGTCGATCTGCCGGCCACCGGCAGCCAGATGCCTGCCTGTCGTCAGAGCTTCCGAAAGGTGACAGGCGCGACTTGCTTCGGGCACTGGTTGTGGGCCGGGGGGCGGTTGACGCTGTGCTGCGGGGTTGCCTATACTCTCGCTGTACGGCCGATGATCGGGCAGAGTAGCGCCGGCAGTCGTCTGCAGAGAGTCGGGGAGGGTGTGATCCCGACGAACGGACGGGCGTGAATACACCCGCAGGCGTCACTTGGAAAACGGACGGCGTCGTCCGCTAGTATGGGTGGCCGGCACCCGCCGTTATACGGGCGTCGCATCCGTGGGTCGGGTGCGGCGTTGGAGAAGTGGCCGCTTGTGCCGGACAGGTACGGGCGCCAACTAGGGTGGTACCGCGGAGACCTCCGCCCCTAATGCTTGGGGTGGGGGTTTTTTTATTATCGGGCCGCGGCGCCAAGGGAGGCGGGCGCGCGTGATCGTGGTGATGAAACCCGGGGTCTCGGAGGATGCTGTGTCCCGGGTCTCTGCGCGACTTCAGGGATTGGGATTCGGTGTGCACGTGTCCAAGGGCACGGAGCGCACGGTAATCGGCGCGATCGGGGACAAGAGTGTCCTCGCCGGCGTGGATCTGGAGGCGATGGACGGCGTGGAGCGGGTGGTGCCGATTCGGCAACCGTTCAAACTGGTGAGCCGTGAGTTCCACCCCGAGTCGAGCGTGGTGGACGTGTCGGGGGTGGCGGTTGGTGGCCGCGAGGTCGTGGTGATCGCCGGGCCGTGTTCGGTCGAATCCTACGAACAACTCCGGGTCACCGCCAGAGCGGTCAAGGCCGCCGGTGCGCGCCTGCTGCGCGGAGGCGCCTTCAAGCCGCGCACGTCTCCATACGGCTTCCGGGGGCTCGGCGAGGAGGGGCTCCGGTTGCTGGCCGATGTGCGCCAGGAGGTCGGGCTGCCGGTGGTAACGGAGGTGATGAGCCCCGACGCGGTGGAACTGGTGGAGCGCTACGCCGACTGCTTCCAGATTGGCGCCCGCAATATGCAGAACTACGACCTGCTCCGCGAGGTCGGGCGTTCGCGCAAGCCTGTCCTGCTCAAGCGGGGCTTCGCGGCCACCATTGCTGAGTGGATGATGGCGGCCGAATACCTCCTGGCCGGAGGGAACTTTCAGGTGATCCTCTGCGAGCGCGGCATCCGTACGTTTGAAACCGCCACGCGCTTCACCATGGATCTCAACGCTGTTCCGGTGGCCAAGGAACTCTCCCACCTGCCGGTCATCGTCGATCCCAGTCACGGTACGGGCCGGGCGCAGTTGGTGCCGTCCCTGGCCCGCGCCGGAATCGCCGCGGGGGCGGACGGTCTGATCGTCGAGGTTCACCCCAACCCGGCGGATGCGCTGTCTGACGGGGCGCAGACGCTCAATTGCGCCGCCTTCGCCGGTATGATGGCCGATGTGGCCCGCATCGCCTCCGCCGTGGACAGGACCGTGGGTGCGCCCGCTGCAGTGCTGCGCGCCTAAGGGTGCGCCCAGCCGAAGGGCTCCCCCGTGCCGCGCTCCCGCAGAGATCAGCGGGAGCGGTCCCATGCCGGATGCCCGACAGACGGCTCTTCCCTGGGTCCGTGAACGGGACCGCCGCGTTCACGCCGCGCCGTTGGAGCGAGCGCCGGGGCATGGGCGCGGCCGGCAATCCGTGCGGTCACGCAGAGGTTTCGGGGGTGTGCAGCCCGGTCGGGGGGGATCTCGGTGGCACCACTGGCCGGTCGCGTCACCGTTGTGGGGGTCGGCCTCATCGGCGGATCACTGGGGCTGCGGTGGCGGGCGCGAGGGGTGGTGGAACGGCTGGTCGGGTTCGGCCGCAATCCGGCAACCTTACGCCGTGCCCTGGAGCTGGGCGCGATGGACGAGGTCAGTACTGATCTGTCCTCTGCTGTGGCGGGGGCCGACGTGGTGGTGTTGTGCGCTCCGATATCGGTCTGTATCGCGCTGGCGCCCGAAGTCGTCCGCTTCGCCGCACCCGGGAGTCTGATCACCGATGTCGGCAGTACGAAGGCGGAACTGGAGCAGGCGATGCTCGGAGCCATCGCGCGGTGCCCCGCCGCCCCGGCGTTCATCGGCGGCCATCCCATGGCCGGGTCGGAGCGGGCGGGGATCGAGGCCGCGGACCCTTACCTCTTCGAAAACGCCGTGTGGGTCCTCTGTCCGCCGCCCGGCTGTGCACCCGCGGATCTGGCCCGGCTGATCGCGCTGGTGGAGGCGACGGGAGCCCACGGCGTCGTTCTGGATGCGGCGCAGCACGATCGCCGCGTGGCCGCCATCAGCCATCTGCCGCAATTGACTGCGGTCGCGCTGGCGGAGGCCGCCGGCGACGGGGAAGCGGCCGATCCGGGTCTGCTGTCGCTGGCTGGAGGCGGTTTCCGGGACACCACGCGCATCGCCTCGAGCCCGGCCGAGATGTGGCTGGATGTTTTGGCGACCAACCGTGACCCCATCCTCGCTGCGCTCGACGCCATGGCCCGGCGACTGGCGGAACTGCGCTCGGCCGTCGCGTCCGGGGATGTTTCGGGGTTGCGCCGGCACTTCGCAGCCGCGCGGCAGGTGCGCGGGCGCGTGCCGGCACGCCAAAAGGGGCTCCTGCCGGCCTATCACGATCTGGTGCTGTTTGTCCCCGACCGCCCCGGCGTCATCGGGACGCTGTGCGGCGCCCTCGGCGATCAGGCGATCAATATTCAGGACATCGAGATTCTGCGATTGCGCGAAGGGGAGGGGGGTACGCTGCGTCTGGGTTTTGTCGGCCCGGATCAGGCGTCGGCAGCCGAGGCGGTGTTGGTGTCGCTGGGCTACCGGGTTCAGAGGCGAGCCTGACACATAGGTCGCGGCTCCGCTCCAATTTGGCGCCCATCGTGCCGCCGGGACCGGCGAGCGCGTCCGCCCCGGCGACGCTCTTCCCCAGGGGGTGCCCCCGTCCCGCGAATGGGATCCGCAGGATGCGCCGATATCGGGGTAATGCCCGGGACAAGGGGGAATGGCCGTGGCCGGGATGTATGAGGAATTGGCAGAAATATACGAGCAGGGCGGGTTCACCCGCTTCAGCCTGGAAATGGCGCCCCGAGTGCTGGGGTTGCTTGAGCGATACGGACGCCGGCCGCGGCGGATCTGCGACCTCGCCTGTGGCACGGGCGATGCCGCGGTGTTCCTCGCGCGGCAGGGATTCGACGTGCTCGGGATCGACGCCTCCGCCAGGATGTTGGCCCAGGCACGGGCGAAGAGCGAAGCTGCCGGAGTGCGCGTGCAGTGGCTGCAGGCCGACGCCCGCAACTTCATACTCCAGCGGCCCGTCGAGGTTGTGACCTGCATGTACGACGCCCTCAACTACATGCTTACCGAGCAAGAACTGGCGGCTGTCTTCGGCTGCGTGCATGATTGCCTGCAAGCGGGTGGCTTGTTCATCTTCGATATGAATACACGCTCTGGGCTGGCGGAGGAATGGGGAACCGGCGAGCGGATCGACAGCCCGAATGAGGATCTGTTTATGGTCTGGCAGACGGCATACGATCACGAGACAGAGGTCAACACCCTGGTGTTGACGGCGTTTGTGCGTCAGACCGGAGGGCTCTACCGCCGGATCCGTGAAATCCACCGGGAGCGGGGTTATCCTGTGGCGAGCGTGCGGGAGCTTTGCGAGGCGGCGGGTTTGGCCGTCCTGGAGATGGGTGATATGGATCTCCAGCCGCTGACGCCGGCAAGCGAACGCCTGCTGTGCGTGGCCGAACGGCGTTAGACGGAGCGAGCAGGCAACCCGCCACGATGACACCGAGTTCGATGCTCGGCGGTGCCCTGCAGGGCCATCCCGTGTCCTATACGGGCGCGGCAGTGGCGATGGCGTTCACGTCACCGAATGCGTGGTTTCCGATCTTGTCGGGGCGACACGGGCAACGCCGACAGACGCACAGCAGCAGACAGTGGGTACGCCATGGCGGGGGGCTCTGTGGATGGCGCGGCAGACAGGTACGCGTCACCCCCTACCTCTGCCCGCAGCGGCTCCCTGCTATCGCCTGATTGTGGGTGTATGCCAGCGGTTGATTGTGTCGCCAGCAGCGGTGTGTGCCCCTCACCCCGGGAAGGGCAGGGTGCCCCATGGCGGCGGCGCACCTGCCGCCAGCGCTTGGGAGAGGCCTTGGGGCAACACTGGCAGACCGGACAGTTCGGTGAGCGGCACCCAACGGATCTCGGTCAATATCGGGGCGCCGCCGGCGGGGCGGTCGGGGTCCGTGCCGAGGGCGGCCTGTCCGTCCGCTGCGGTTGCGGTGAAGAAGACGTCGACCGCATCCGCCTCCGGTCTGTCCAGGATGTAGCAGATGCCGCCGAGGGTCACGCGCAGCCCTGTCTCCTCGGTGCCCTCGCGGACGGCGGCGGTGGCGAGGTCTTCCCCGTCCTCCACGACCCCGCCTGGGAAGCACCAGAATGCCCGGTCGGGATGCCGGTGGTACGTCAGCAGCACCTCCGGCGCACCCCCCGTGGTGCGGAGCAGCACCACACGAGCGCGCAATGTGGCACGGCGGCGGGCCGACGATGTGGGCATGGGCCCAGTATAGCGCGGACCGCGCCGGAGCGCTGTCGGGAAGGTTCCCCACGGGCGGGCCGGTCATGCCCGCCAGAGGTGGACAAAGGATTCCGGTATGGCGCACGGGCCGCCGCAGCTGCAGGGGAGGGCCCCCGCGCCTGCAGCACCCGCCCGTTAAAACCGGACGGCGCAACTGAGGACTCCTGCTGCGGCCACCTACCCCAGCAGGCGCACCTGGTCCCCGACCTGCGGATGGACCGCGGCATTGATCGCCGCTGCGATGATCCGGGCCAGGTCCTCGATCTGCACGTCGATTTCCTTGGGTGTGACCATCAGGTCGCCGACTGCCGGCGCCAGCACCTCGGCGATCATCTGGCGTTTGTCGTCGGCGGCCAGATCGGCCAGGCCGCGGTACGCGGCGTCAGCGCTGAGACGCCGCGCCAGCAGTTCGATGGTGTCGGCCGCGATGGTTGCCGCATGGACCACGGTCGGCACGCCCAGCGCGACGACCGGTACGCCGAGGGTCTCCTGGTCCACGCCCGCCCGGTGGTTGCCGACGCCCGAACCCGGATGGATCCCGGTGTCCGCAAGCTGGATGGTGCGCAGGATCCGTTCGATGCTGCGCGATGCCAGGGCGTCTACGGCAATGACAACGTCGGGCTTGATCCGGTCCACGATGCCTCGGATGATCTCTCCGGTCTCGATGCCCGTCAGTCCGAGGACGCCGGGCGCCAGGGCCGCGACCGAACGCATCTTTCCGCGGAGGTTTTCCGGGACCTGCGCGGAGAGGTGCCGGGTGACGAGGATATCCTCAACCACCTTCGGGCCCAGGGCGTCAGGGGTGGCGTGCCAATTGCCGAGCCCCACGACGAATACCTTGCTGTCCTCGCGCAGGCGAAGCAGTTGCCGGAGTTCGCCAGCCAGGAGTCGGGCGACGCTCTCCTGCACCTCCGTATTGCGCCGCCGCAGGTCGGGGGCATCCAGGGTAATGTAATAGCCTTGAGCTTTCCCGATGAGACGTTCGCCTGTGGGGGTCGTCACATGGACTCGCGTGATCTCGACCCCGTCGCTGTGTTCCTCATTCACCTCGACGCCGGAGAGGTGCTCATCAGGCCGGGAACGCACGGCCTCGATGGCCAGATCCGTCCGCGTCTCTTGGCGGCCGTCTGCGCGCGGTGCAGCCGGGATCGCCCCGGCGTCTGTTCGGAAGCGTTGGTCAATACCCACGCTGCGGCCCCCTGCCCGGATCTGTGCGGCCCGCATAGCGTGTGCGTCGCGTGAGGTGGTGTATGCAGCTTTGTCGCTCCGGGCCGCGCGGGGCGTCCCGGTCGAGTTGTGGGGCGCTGCGGTGGATGCGCTGCCCGGAGGTGTCCGCTCGGGGACGATGAGGGGGGGAGAGGGATGCGTGTGGTGGCCGGTACGCTGAGGGGGCGCACGCTGCGGGCGCCGTCCGGAGCCGGTACGCGACCGACGAGTGCGCTGGTCCGTGGATCTTTGTTCGCCTCATTGGAGGTCCGCTTCGGTGAACGGGCCACTCCGACGGGACGGGCGGAGATGCGTGTACTGGACCTGTATGCGGGCAGTGGTGCGCTGGGCATCGAGGCGTTGTCTCGCGGCGCGGCGCAGGCCTGCTTCGTGGAAACCGAACGCCGGGCCCTGGTCGCGCTGGGTGCCAACCTGCACGCCCTGGGATTGGAGGCACGTGCCTGCGTGGTGCGGCAGCCCGTCGTTGAGTTCTTGAAACGGCCCACGGGCGAGTCTTTCGGACTGGTGCTGGCGGACCCGCCCTATGCCCTGGGTGCCGCCCATCTGCTGCCGCTGCTGACGACCGGGGCGTGGTTGGGTGCGGGAGGCATCTGCGCCATCGAGCACAGCACCAGGGAGGAGTTGCCCGAAAGGAGCGGAATTCTCGATCGTATCTGGAGACGTGTCCACGGCGCGACCGCAATCTCGGTGTACGCCGTAAGACCGGACCGGGGATAGGGGAGGCCTGGGTGCGTTCGGCCCTTTGCCCGGGAAGCTTCGATCCGGTGACCAACGGCCATCTCGATGTGATCGAGCGGGCCGCGGGGCTCTTCGACCGCCTCTACGTTGCGGTGTTTGTGAATTCGGAGAAATCGCCCCTCTTCGCTCCCTCTGAGCGGGTGGAGATGCTGCGCGAGGCGACCGCTCATCTGCCGACCGTCGTGGTCGATCATGCCTCCGGCCTTTTGGTGGAATACGCGCGGGCACATGGGGCCACGGTTGTGATCCGGGGGCTGCGGGCAGTATCCGATTTCGAATACGAGTTGGCGATGGCTGAAATGAACAAGCGTCTGTATGCAGATCTGGAGACATTGTTTATGATGACACGGCCGGCGCACTCGTATCTGAGTTCCACCCTGGTCCGCGAGGTGGCCCGATGGGGTGGGGACGTGTCCGGCCTGGTCCCGTCGGGGGTTGCCCGACGGTTGGCGCGAAAGTTTTACTGACGGGGAGCCCCTTGCACGGCGGGAAGGAGTGGCATGGAGCGTGGGTGAGCAGGACCTTCTCGCGTTGCTCGATGAATTGGAGGGCTATCTCGCCGAGTCGGGGCGCATCCCGCTCACCGGCAGGCTGATGGTTAACGAGCAGGAAGTATACGAAATCATCGACCGCATGCGGCAATCGATCCCGGAGGCACTGCATCAGGCCCAGAAATTGACCCGCGAGCGGGACCGTTTGTTGCAGCAGGCCCGCGAGGACGGGGAGGCGCTGATCACCGAGTCCAAGTCCTATGCCGAGAAGCTTACCCGGGAGTCCGCCATCGTCCAGCGGGCGCAGGAAGAGGCGGATCACATCCTGGAGGACGCTCGCCGGGTCAGCCGCGAAATTCGCCTGGCGGCCCGGGATTGGGCTGACGACATTATGCAGCGCCTTGAGGCCAGCATGCAGAAGGCGCTGACGGTTGTCCGCGCGGGGCGCGAGGAGTTGGGGATGGGTCAGCCCGTCGGCTCGGCTGGCGATGAGGTGGCGGCGGCCGCCGAAGCACGCGCTGACGGCGCGCGTTCCGGCGCGGAGTCCGGACGGGGCGGCCGCTAGCGGCGCGTCCATCAAGTTCTGACCGTCGCCAAAGGACAGGGGCACCGTCTCGCGGTAGCAGTCATCGGGTGCGGTCGTTACGGCCCGGGTGGAGGGCGTCGCATCCGCCAGTGGCGCCAGGACTTGAGCGGTATGCTGTCGCTGGCGTTCGCCGCAGAGAGCTAAAACTTGATGGGCGCGCCGCCAGCGGGCGGTTGCAAGAGTCCTCTCCTGCAAGGGGTGCGGGCTTGGTATCGTTGCGCGCTTGGCTTATCCCCTCCCCACGCGACTCGGGTGCGCAGCCGCTCGGATTCCGGTTTGCACCCCTCCGCATTGTCAGCGTGTCTGGACATCGTCGGTGGTGGAGCCGGTTCCGGGACCGAGCGTCTGCTGTGTCTCCATCGCCACAGGCAGCACGTGCCCTGGTGTCTCCATGAAGTGCACCAACGCACTGACCACCCCGCTGTCGAACTGGGTGCCGGCGCCTTCCTGCAGCCGCCGCACCGCCTCCTCCAGGGGCAGCGCGCGGCGGTAGGGCCGGTCGGAGGTCATGGCGTCAAAGGCGTCGGCGACGGCGATGATGCGTGCGATCAGCGGTGGCTCGGTTTCCTCGCCCAGACGCGCGTGGTGCGCGCGCACCAGGTTCGCCAGTTCCTTCAGGTGGGGGGATTGTTCGAGCAGTTCCCCGCCCGCCCCGACATGGCGTTCCATCCGTTCCCGCTCCGCCAGGTCCAGGGGGCCTGGCTTGATCAGCACGGCGTCCGGCACGGCCACCTTGCCGATGTCGTGCAGCAGCGCCGCGTCGTGCAGGGTTTCCAACTGCTGGTCGGTGAGGCCCAACTGGCGGCCGATGAGCACGGCTTGGGCGGCCACGCGCTGCGAGTGCTCGCCAGTGTAGGGATCCTTGTAACTGAGCGCCTTGGTCAGGATGCCGGCGAGTTCGGAACGGGTCTTTTGGGTGTCGGCGTAGAGCTGGAAGGTGAAGCGGGCCGCGAGGAGCGCGCCGAACGCGGTCAGCAGGCCCGCCACGCCGAGTTCGGCATACATCATTTGGCTGAGAAAGCCGACGAGGGCGAAGAGGATGCCGTTGACCCAGAACTGCCGGAGGCTGTCCAGGAACGATCCCCAGACGACCTGGCGGTCCAGGAGGCCCTTGACCAGGGCGAGGAGTGCCAGGTTGGCCAACGTGTAGACCGTGGACATGGCCAAGTAGGAAGGGACTGAGCGCAGCGAGAGCGGGGCCCCGAGCCTGCCGCCCAGTGCGGCGTATGCCACGCCCGATGCCAGGACGGTCCCCGACATGACGACCGCGTTTACCACAACAAAGGAGACCTTGCGACCGGGCGTCGAGCGCAGGGTCAGGGTGGCGGCTAGGATCGCGGGCAGCTTGAGGCCCACCGACGGCCACGTGCCGAGCAGCGCCACGCTGAGATAGGAGACGACGGCGCTGACGCTGACGCTGCCCCGGCCCACGGGGATGCGCAGGATCCAGAAGACGACGTTGAACACGCACATCAACAGGACGAGGATCGCCGCCGGCCACGAGGCCAGCCCGGCGGCGACCGCGGCGCGAATCCCGACAAAGGCGACCACCGCGCCTAGGCTGCCGAGGACGAAGAGGGCGAGCATCCTGCTCCGTTCAGCCATGACGCCGCGCTCCTTGCACGGGCCCAACAGTGGTGCCGGCCAGACAGCAATTGGCGGCTTACCCGCCGTAAATAAAATCTGCGCCTGCGGCCATCGCAGCGGCGAGAACGCCGAGGATGACACCCACGACGCGCAACGTCTTCTTCAAGCCCACCAGCCCCCTCTGCTCGAGGAGGGCTTCACTCACGGTCTCACCCACTCGTCTAGTACGGAACGGCCTGGCCGGCCAAATCCCCGGGGCGGACCCCCCTATGCGCCCCTTTTATCGTACGTTCTACGCGCTTCGACACCGGTCCTTGATCGGGAGATACGAGCCGACCATCATTTCATTCAACACGAATCGACATTATTCCGCAAGGTTTGTGGGCGGCCGCGGCACGGTCCCCGGCAAAGTCGGGCTGCCCGGTCTCGCTATCCCGGAGCCGTGCTTCTTCCTTGTCGGCAGACCTCCACCGGCGACGGGAGCGACTTTTTCGCGTTCCTGCGGCAGAACCGCGCAATGTCCGCAGAGCACTTCGGTTCTTTCCCGCCGCCGCCCGCTGCCGACATGCCCGCTCCGGTGGTTTCATACGGCTTGGCGGGGCGGGCGGGTTGCATGCCGCCCTCGGGAGGCGCTGCCGGGTGCAGCAAAAGGGCGCGGCGCTCTTGGTGGCAGCGGTGACCACCGCGGTCACGCTGACGTTGGTCTTCTATCCCGACCTTGCCTTCAGGGCCGCGCTGCGAGGCCTTGAGGTGTGGTGGTTTGTGGTCTTTCCGGCGCTGCTGCCGTTTTTCATCGCCGGTCAAATTCTGATGGCGCTCGGCGTTGTGCATTTCATAGGTGTGCTTCTGGAGAGATTCATGCGTCCACTCTTCAACGTCCCTGGGGTGGGCGCCTTCGTGGTCGCCATGGGTTTGGCGTCAGGGTACCCCATCGGGGCGGTGCTCACCGCCCGCTTGCGGCGCGAGGGACAGCTCACAGTGGCTGAAGCCGAACGCCTGATGGGTTTTTGCAACACTGCCGAACCCGCATTGTCTTTGCAAAGTTTGCGGCGGAGCCAGCGCTCTACACGCGAAAGGTGATGCGCAGCCGCCTCTCTCTTCGGCTATACATGACGGCCGCCACGGCCTCCTGCAGCACCTGGCGGCGGGCAGCAGCACCGTCCGCGTCTCCCACCTCCAAAGCCGCCAAGGCCCGCCCCACCCGCTGGCGAATGAGCGCGGTCGGGAGATCGGCTTGCTTCGCCTTTGCTCGCTCGGCGGCGATCCGCGCTTCCAGCGCAACGCGTTCAGTGATGAGCCGTTCCTTGGCCGCACGAAGTTCGTCGAGATCAATGACCCCTCCCTCGTATGCAGCCACCTGACGGCGATAACGTTCGGCGCACTGCTCCAGGGCTCTCTGGGCCGCCGCCAAGGCCTTCTCGTTCTCTGGAGGAAACAGGAAGGAAAACTGCTCCAGGGTCCCGCCTTCCGTGATCTGGCGGCAGTGGACCGTGAGTTCGGCGAGGACGTCGACCATGGAAACCCAGTTGAAGTAGCAGCCGCCGTCGCCACGATAGTATCGGCTGCAGGAGAGGATCTCTTTCTGTCCTCCTGAAGAAGTGCGGCCCGTCATGCGGCGGCGATACATCACCGACCCGCACTCCTCGCACCGGACGACACCCCGCAAGAGATAATCTCCGAGACTGCCCCTGGGGCCGATCCGCGCCTTCATCCGCTCCTGGACCCGCTCGAACAGGTCCGTTGAGACCAGGGGTGGATGAGATCCCTCTGCGACGACCCACTGCTCTTCCGGGCGGCGCCGACCTCCGGCTGCGTTGCTGCGCACGTTCCACACGCGCCGTCCCACATAGGCTTCGTTACGGAGAATCTGCCGCACCGCTTGGGCGGACCACTTGAGCGTCGGCAATCCTGGAAAGCGAGTGTGCCCGTCGGCGCGAAGCGCCTGGGCGATGTTGTAATAGCCCATCTCTCCGGACGCGTATGTTTCGAATATCCAGCGCACGGCCTCTGCAGCCCCGGGAACCGGATCTAGCCGGCCCGTCTCGCCGATGCGATAGCCCATCGGCGCCAGGCCCAAGGCCTCCCCCCGTCGTGCTTTCTCCATCATGCCCTTCCGGACTTCTTGGCCGAGATTGGCGCTGTAAAACTCGGCCATGACCTCCATGATGCCTTCCATCAGACGGCCCTGTGGGGTGTCATCAAACGTCTCGGTGATCGACAGCACGTCAATGCCGCATTCGCGCCGGAGAAGGTTCTTGTAAACGATCGCATGTTCCCTGTTGCGCGCAAATCTGTCCATCTTGTGAACCAGAATCACGTCGAAGGGGCGCGGCTTTGCTCGCGCAAGCGCGATCATGCGCTGAAAGGCTGGGCGCTTATCTGTTGTGGCGGAGAACCCTTCGTCGAGGAATCGCTCGACTACCGCCATGCCCTGCCTGGCGCTGTACTCCTCAAGTAATCGCACCTGGGCCGGGATGGACTGGCCGACCTCGGCCTGCTCCTCTGTGCTGACACGGCCATAGATGGCAGCCCGCTGCGCTTGGGCGGTAGGGGCTTCGCTGCGGTGCTTCGTCCGGTCGGTTGGCATGGCGTTGGGTACGGCGGACGCCTGCAGGCTCCCTGCCTGACCCCGTCGCCCAGGGGGCCCTTTCGGTCGTGCGCTGCGCTGGGCCGCCGTCTTCAGGCCGCCTTTCGGGCGGCCCTTCTTGTTGGTTGCCTCTCCCCACAGACAGGAGGCGTTCGCCGTGGCCACAGCCCCCGCGAATTTGGACGTCCGGCTCATCCCCCCGCCCGCGCGCATCGATGACCCGTTTCGCGCCCGGGCATGGGCGGAGGCCACGCTCCACCAGTTGGGACCCATCGCCACGGAGCCAAACAGATGGCTCATCGAACACGCCCTCGCTGCCGCCGGGCCATTGGTGGGACAGCACATCGCTGTCCGGTGGGGTACTGGCCGGAACACGGAGGCCTGGTCGGGCGTCGTGGTGGGGCGGTGCACCTCGGGCTTCGTAGCCGCCGACAAGTACCGCCGGTTCGTCAGCTTTGTCGACCTCTGGGCCCGGCACGCCTTTCTCGACGAGCCGGACGACGCACACCTCCGAGTGAATGCCATGCTCCAACTCCTCCACGCCCGCATGCCCAAGGTGGTTCCCGGGTCCGTGGTGAGGTTGGATGCCCGCGGATAGCCCGGTGGGCAGCGCATCTCGCTGCGCCGGTATCTGGCTGGCGCTGGCCGGCCCCCCTCAGGATCGGTGGCATTGACGAGGAAGGCGCGGACGGCCTGGTGCTTTGCGGCCGCCGGGAGGTGATGACGGACGAGTGCTCTTGAGGACGGCGACCAGCCGCTGATCGCCATGGGCCGCCGCAGACATCAGCCCTGGGTCCAGGTGTTCCACGAACTGACCGATCTGTACGCTCCGTTGATCGGCGGCTTCACCGGCATCGGCTACTGGACATACCTCCGCCGCTTCGTCAACCACGATCCGGCCCACCCCTGGTGTGGCCGTGCCTTTCCCACACGGCGCCAACTCTGCAAGGAGGGCGGCGTCGGTACCGCCAAGCTGCTCCAACTCCGCGACCAATGCGTGGCCTGGGGGCTGCTCGATATCGCCATGGTGCGCCGCCGCAGTTTCGCCGGAGGCCGGATGGTCGGCGAGACGCGCCGGTTGGTGTACCACGTCAACGACCCGCTCTCTGCAGACGAGTTTGCGGCGGCCCGTGCCTCCGGTCTCCTGCCGCGGTCGGCCGTGCCGCTGCGGGTGGAGGAGGGCGGCCAACATCGCCTGAACCAGCCTGCCGGGGCCGTGCCCGGGCAGGCGGAGGGCGTGGACCCAAATAGGTCCGTGCCTCAGCCTCAAGGGCTGGAGGGCATGGACCCAGATAGGTCCGTGCCTCGGCCTCAAGGGCTGGAGGGCATGGACCCAGTTGGGTCCCCCCCCACACCCCCCTTAAAAACAAAAAGACAAGAAGAGCAACAACACAGTGCGCGCGACGGGAGTCGCCTCCCGCCGTCGGCCCGGGAGCCGTGCCCCCGACCGAGCAGTTGCCCGACCGCGAGGCGGAGGCCATGCCTGCGGCAGACCTGGACGATCAGGCCCCGGACCGCCGCCACGTGGCGGCGGAGCCCGCGCCGGCCGTGCCGGCGCAGGGCGGTGTTGCTCTGGCTTCGACCCCGGCTCCGGACAGGGACAGCCGTCCCGAGGCGACCATCCCCGTCCTCGAACCGGACTTCCCATCCGTCTGCGCGGCGTACCGGGCCATCACCGGGCAGGACGACCTGCCGCCGGCCGCTTTGCGCGCCGCCACGCGGCGCCGGATTCTCACGGCGGCGTACGTTGCCGAGAAGTTGGACCTGCTCCGGACGGCGATGGAGGCCGGCCAGGTGCGCCGCCCGCGCGGCTACTTCCTGGCGGCGCTGGAGCGGGACTGGACGGCGGAGACGGCTCCCATGCTCTCCGTGGGGGAGTCGGACGGGACAGCCGCCAGCACTGACCCGGCCGTGCCGGGTGAACCCTCCCGCCAGGCCAAGATCCACGGCGAGGATCTGGTCCGGCTCGGTGATGCGTTGACCGCCCTGGGCGTAACGGCATCGGTCGCCCAGCGCCTGGTGCGGGAGGACCCGGCGGAGGTGGCCCAGCAGCTGGCCTGGCTGCCCCACCGTAAGGCACAAGACCCGGCGGCCCTGGTGGTGCGCGCCGTGCATGAGCACTGGCCTGAACCGACCGGGGCCCGGCAGGCGCGGCTCGCCGACGAACGGCTCCGCGAACAGGAGCGATGGGCGGCCGACCTGGACCAGGCCCGGGTGCAGTCCGATTCACCGGAAG
>JAJZMB010000091.1 GCA_021803205.1 Bacillota bacterium
GCTGAGCGAGGCCGAGGCGGCGGATGTAAGGGACGCGCTCTTGCGCGGGCTGGAGGCGCAGGGAGGCGTGACGGAGGACGCGCCAGCAGCGCGACTCGCGCAAGCCCTGGCCAATGCCCTGTGCCCGCTGGATGCCGACCCCGAGCCGGAGCCGGCGCGGCGCCCCAGGCGCAGGGCGGCCCGCACGGCCCGCGAGGAGGTCTAGCGCATGTGGCTGGTCCTGCAACTGTCCTGTGCCGTAGCCCTGGCCGAGGGTGGGTGGACGCTGGGTCGCTATCTGTACCGTCGCCGCGCGGAGACCATCGCCGGGGCGCGCGCGGCTGAGGAGGAGCGGACTCGCGGGGAGGCGCTGGATGTCGGGCGCGCCTACGTCGCGGGCGCCGTGACGGCGCTGCGGGCGTCGCAGGGGGCTCAGGGGCCGGCCGAGGCCGATGCGGTGGCCGCCGCGCTGGCGCGGATGGGGCTCCAGGAGGGCGCGTGCCTCCTGACGCAGACGGCGTTGACCGGCACGCCGTACCGTGTCGTCGTCCGCCAGTTCGGGGTGCAGTGGTCTGAAGCCCTGGAGGCGCCGCAGGTGGATTGCCGCCTGGAGGCCGAGGCGGTCCAGGGAGGTGCAGCCCAGGGGTAGGCGGCGAACGGTACGCGCAGACGTTGACGCGGAGGTGGCCGGGTGATGGCCGAGGGAAAGCGGACGCGTGCGATCACGCCCAAGGGCGAAGGACTCGATATGCAGTGCTGGGGGCAGTCCAGGTGCGAGGCCCGCGAGTCGGAAGAGCGCGCCGAAGACGCCGGGGATGCCGCCGGCAGTTTGGCCCACCTGCTGTCGGAGTGCGGCATCACTCTATCCGCCTGCGAGGCTGAGACGCAGGGCATCGAGCGAGCCATTTGGGGCCCGGGAGAGAAAGCCGAGGACCAGGGGGTGGACCCCGGCCTAGTCGGGGAGGCCAAGGCCCTGCTGCAGCGGTTGCAGAGGCACGGCCGCAGACTGCGCGCCATCCGCCTTGGGTTGGCGGCGTCCGACGATGCCTGACTCCCTGCCCCTGGAGGCCCTGGTCTCCCGTGCCCTCGACCTGGCCCGCCTGGGCGAGCGGTCTGCGTGGCTGCAGGCGGAGGTCGCCGAGGAGGCCGCGCGCGTCCACGGCGTGCCGGCCCCGAAGTGGGCGGCCGAGGTGGGCTGCAGCGCATCGAAGGTGCGGCAGATGGTGCGCTCCGTGCGGGCGTTCCCGGCGGAGGACCAGCGCGTCGCCCTGCTGTCGTGGTCACACCATGCGGTCTGCGCCCAGACCGAGGACCCCCGGGGTTGGCTGATGCGCGCAGAGGCCGGCGCCTGGTCGGTGGCCGACCTGCGGCAGGCCATCCGCGAGACGCGCCAGGGGCGCGCGCTGTCGGATGAGGAGGCACGCGCGGCGGGCGAGCGCATTCTGCAGCGGCTGCGCAAGTGGGCCGAGGGGGTCCCGGCCGCAGTGCGCCGCGAGGTCGCGGCGTCGGCGCGGGACTGGGCGGTGGGTGCATGAGCGCGTCGGTGGCCGACCTTGCGGTGTGGACGCCAGGGGCCGGCGCACGTATCGGCCCGCTGCCGCGCGACACGCTGAACGCCATATGGGCACGGCGCGTGGAGTGGACCCGCGTACCCACGAGGGCCTGCCCGGTGGCCGCCGTCCAGGCGCCCCTGTATCCGGCGCACCGCTGGGGCGCCTGGGAGTGGCGCACGACGCCGGACGGTAAGGTAGCCGAGTGTCAGTGCGCCATGTGCGGCCAGATCCAGCGCCAGTGGGCCGAGGACAAGGAGGCGTCCCATGCAGCGCAGGACGCCCCTGCGGCGGAAGACGCCACTGCGCCAGCGGGCGACGGGATCCTCCACCCAGACCCAATCTTCTGCGCGCCCCTGCCGGCCGCCGCCGGCAAAGCGCCCGGCGCCCCTGCGTAGCCGGGGCCTGCGCCCCACCCCTACCGCGGTCCGCGCAGCCGTCGTCCTCCGGGATGGCGGCTGCTGCGTTTTGTGCGGGCGGCCCGGCGTCCACGTCCATCACGTGAGGAGCCGCGGCGCGGGGGGCCGTCACGAGGCGCCCAACTTGTGCCTCCTGTGCGCCGAGGACCATGCGCGGGTGCATGCCGACCCCGACCGAAAGCGCGCCCTTCTGGCCGCCCTGCGGGCACGCGGCATCGTGCCGCCGGAGGTGTAGCCCATGCTCGCCGAGGCGCCGCGAGCCGCTCGGCTGGGCTGGCGGCCGTCCAGGACGCGGTTCGTCCGCTGGCGCCTGGTGGCGCGCCGGGCCGCGTGGCGTGACCTGCGCGACCGCCACGGCGTGAATCTGTCAGGCCGCGTCAAGATCCTCGCTTACCGCCGCAGGGTCCTGCGCCTGGTGGCGGCGGACCCTGCCGACTTCGATGAGGTGCTAGGCGCGCTGACCGGGGACGGGTGGCGCTGCACGCTGATACGCGCCCCGGTGCGGCCATGATCGTCGCGCGCGTCGCCTGTGGCCTAGGCGTGTTCGTCTGCGTCGGCTGCGGCAAGCCGGCCGTGCTCGGCGTGATCGACCTGCCGCCATCGCTGCAGCGGGGGCACGCCGGGGCCGCGTACTGCGCCGACTGCGCGCGCGGGGTGATCGAGGTGGCGCGGTCTGCTGCCGCGATGATGCCCGAAGGGCCGATGGCCGGCGACGCCATGCGCTTGGCGCGCGGGCTGCAGGATGCGCTGGAGGAGGGGTGAGGCGTGGCTGCCGCAGATAACTGGGAGCCCTACGGCGTCCGCATCCGCCGCAACCGCGCCGTCCCCGGGGTGCGCTCCAGCCGTGTCCCCGCATCCGAGGTCATGGCGCGCCTGCGCCGCCAGTACCCGCCACGCGTCCTGCGCTGGGTCCGCGCGGCCGAGTGGCATCGCATCCCCAACGTGCCCCTGGAGCGCATCCGCATGGCGCGGCGCCCGGGCGGCCGGTCCCGCG
Source organism: Bacillota bacterium (assembly GCA_021803205.1). Lineage (GTDB taxonomy): Bacteria > Bacillota > Sulfobacillia > RBS10-35 > JAJYVN01 > JAJZMB01. The sequence goes on from JAJZMB010000091.1 coordinate 2,943, forward strand.
ATGGCGTGCGGTGGATCGAGGAGGCCGTGCGGGCGGGGAAACCGATCGAGCCCGTCGTGCTGGTCGAGACCCGCGCCGGGCTGCTGCTCGCCGACGGCTACCACCGCACCCTGGCGTATCGGCACCTGGGCAAGCGGACCATCCCGGCGTACGTCGCCCTTGGCGCGCGCGGGTTCGACCACGCGGCGATGCACGCGGCGAAGGGGGCGGCCAAGAGCATGCGCCTAGTGCTGTCGCGGAGCGGAGTACTGCGGAAGGCAGCGCAGCGCGACATATTCGGCGGGACGCACGGGGAGAAGCCCAAGCAGCGGAGCCTGTTCGGCCCCGGGGAAGACGAGCCGCTCCGGACCGAGGGGCCGGGACACAAGAGGACCACGCGGGCGCCTGCGGGACAGCGGTCGCTACTGGGCGACGAGCCGTTGGAGGACGAGAGCCGCGTCGACCTGGAGGAGCGCTACCCCGGCGGCCGATGGGTCACTATCCGCGGCCACCGCTGCTACGTCCACCGAGGGCACATCGTGCCCGAGACGCTACCGCCGTGGATGCGCGAGGAGGACTACCAGGAGGCGGTGCGGCCGGTGCGCAAGTCGGCCGGCCAGCACTGGGTCACGATCGGCGGCCACGCGGAGGACGGCAAGCAGCACGCCGACGGCCATAGGGTCCTGCTGGACGGTGAGGGTCGCATCATCGGCGGGTCTGTGCCCCGGGCCTTCCAGGGCCTGAGGCCGTCCGATCTGCGCGACCGGGGCCGGATGCGCCGCGAATGGCAGCAGGTGCAGTCCGAGATCAGGGCCACGCGAGGCCGCATCGCCAAGATGGAAGCCGGCATCCCTCGCCTGGCGCGCGAGTTAGAGGCTGAGGACGACGCTGCGCGGCGCCACCTGCTCGACGAGATCAAGCAGGCGACCGAAGGGCAGATGATCGCGCCCGACGAGACCGAGGAGAACCGCGAGTTGCCGTCCTACTACAAGCGCCGCGGACACGGCAAGCAGCGCAACCCCTGGTCACTGGACGCCGTAGCGGATGCCATGGGCCTGACCGAGAACGCACTGCACCGGCGCATTATGGACGCCGAATGGGACCGGCGTAACGCCAAGTCGCCCGAGGCGTACCGGGCCGAGGCGGAGCGGCTGATCCTCGGCGACGAGGCTTACGAAGCCGAGGTCGAGTACCTGCGCAGCCTGGAGGAGAGCATCGGTGCTTGGCGTGGGCCCGGGAAGAAGCGGCGCCCGAAGCAGAAGGCGCGCCCCGCCACCAAGCCGGCGATGGCCAAGTCCCTGCGCACCAGCCATCCCGATCCGGCGCGCCGCCTGGTCCTGACCAACGGCGTCGAGGGCGGGTCCGAGATGCAAAGCAGCCGCCGCATTCGCCGGGCCGGCGCCGGGCACCAGGGGGGCGCCCTGGTGCTGTGGTCGCGTCGCCGGATGCGTCGCAGCAACCAGTCGCCGCTCCCTGCG
>JAJZMB010000010.1 GCA_021803205.1 Bacillota bacterium
ACGGTCGCCGGAGCGCCCCTCGCTGCAGCCAGGAGCGCTGCGCCGCACGGTATCGCGACCCTTACGGTGGCAACCAACGGGCATTGGCTGGCGCAACCGGGTGCGCGGCCCGCGCTCGTAGAGTGCGACTACGCCAACGTGTGGACCCAGATCTCCGGAGCCAGCTGGATCTGGGCCAATCAGGGCCAGTCCGCCTGTCAGGGCGGGCCGGGATCCGGCCCGGGGACCCTCAGCGGTGAGTCCGTCACGCTCTCCACGACTTTCAATGTCCCCGGGCCGCCCCAGGGTGGCGTTCTACGCATCGCGGCCGACAACTCGGCGAATGTGTATCTGAACGGTCGGCTCGTGGACCAAGTCTCCGGCTACAGCGGCGTGGCGATCAAGGACTTCACCACAGGGCTTGTCCAGGGCAAGAACACCATCAAGATCGTGGGCACCAATGCGCCGGGCGGGTCGTACAACCCGGCCGGAGTAATCGCCAGCCTATCGGTCACCTTTGCCAACGCGGGTGCGTGGGCCGACCACCTCCCCCCGCCCTTCACCGCAGGCACCAGTGCCTGGGAGGAGTTCGATCCGCTCTTTACCGACACGCCAGCGCCGCCCTTCATGTTCCAGGGCACGTCCTACGCGGAATTCAAGGACCGACTGGGAAGCGGCTTTTTCGTGTTCTGCGCCCAGGGCTCCAACTCCCAGTCTCGCACCTGCCCGGACTTCGCCGCCGCGACCGACCCGGTTCTGCAAAGCCTCCTTGCCCAGATTTATCCCGGCGCAAGCGAGGACATCGGCATCACGCTGAAGTTCCCCGTCCCTGGCTTCCGGAACTTGCGCCTGGGGCGGTCGATCATCGGGGACGGCTCGATCGCCGATCTGATCGGCTTCGACATGTTCGTGGGCCGCTGGACCGCCGCAGCCGCCAACGACAGCACAGCGCAGACGCTCATGGCTGACCTCGCAAACTACGTCAAGAGCCATCAGAGGCTCTACAGCTCTGACGCATGAACGATTCTACAGCGCGGCGGGCGGGGTGGTTGGGGCTGCGGACGGCTGACGCAGGCGGTGGCGCGGCGTCCTGAGGCGGCTGTGCGCCGGCTGAAGGTTGCATTTCAGCATTCAGGTGCCTTGCACAGAGCGCTCAGGGCATGGTTGGGCCCTGAGCGTCGACGCGGGCGTGCTCTCTTGTGCTCCGTCTACACAACCAAACGAAGTTGCGCCGGGCGTTCAAGGCTTCGCCGCAGGCGGCCAAGGTCCAGCCACGCACCGGTGTAGCTTTCCCAGAGGAATTGCTTCGTGCCCCGCACGCCGCGCTCGAGCACCCACCGCCACAAGTGGACGCTGTATAGCGCCAGGGTCTGGATCAGGGTTCCGATGAGCATCAGATAGTACCAGTTCTTGATCGCCTGCCAGGTCAGGGAGAAGGCATGCGTCATGTGCTCCTGGTGCTTCTCCGCCGAAATCTCCTCCTCGATGTCCCAGCGGTGGCGGGCCGCGAGGTTGCATCGCTTATGGACGTTCTTGGCGTCCAGCCGCTTCCCGCTCACCCATGCATGGCGGGCCGTCTTCTCCTCTTCCGTGCCGTCTGCCCGTCGCTCCCGCCAGCGCTCCTCGCACACCACCACATGGAAAACGAACCGTCGGCGCCCTTTGCTGTTCCACACCTCGTGCTCGATGTCGTTCGCCCACCAGAAAGTCTGCTCGCGCTTTCGCCACGTGTGCCTAAGGGTGTTCTTGTTCCACTTGGCGTCCAGGGTGTGCAGCGCGTTTGCCTCCCGCCACAGCGCGGGCATCTTCCCCTCCTTGAGCACCACCATGAAATCCCAGTGGTTCCGCCGGCACATTTCGGCGATCGGCACGCACGCATACAGGCCGTCGGCCACGAACAGGATCGGCAGGCGGGGGAAGGCCGCCTTGAGTCGTGCGCACAGCCGCTCGGTCGCCCGATACTCGCAATCCTGCTTCTGCTCCTCGTCCACCTTGCCGTCCTTGCCCACCTGGACGTTCTCGCAGAACTCCGCCGCCAAAGGCAGTGTCACGCCCTCCGGGCAGCAGAGCGCCGCCTTCACCACGTACACGGCGTAGCGGGCCTCGTCGTTCTCACCCCGATGCTGCGCCTCAGGGGCGAACGCCTGTGTGCGCTGCCACAGCTTCTCGCCGTCGACGGCCACCACATACTCTCGCTCAACCAACAGGGCCTGCAGCTTCTGCCGCCTGAGTAGCGCGCGCATCCGCGCCATCAGCACCGCCTCGATGTCGCCCGGCTCGATCTTCTCCAAGAGCCGCGCCAGCGTGTCGGCGTGCGGCACCGAGTCCAGCTCAGGGAAGGCCACCCGCAACGCTGCCCACAGCCCCGGCCGGCTGAGCTCGCGGTTGGCCTGGCGACGGGACTCCATGGCGAAGGCGAACAACAAAACGCCGTAGACCAAGAGCACCGTGATCTGGTGGCGCACGCTGCCGGGGCGTCGCGGGTCGGGGATGCGGGCGAAGCGGCAGAGCAGGTCCGGCAACTGCGTGCGCAGGACCGCCAGATGGGTCTCGACGGCCGCCCTGCGGTCCTCGCGCTCTTCGTCATCCGTCGCCCAAGGACTCATCCTGTTGGGCAGCGTCTTGGGCCGCAGGTGCTCACGCATCCCAGCCGCCCTCCTCCTCCCCTGGCGGCAAGTCGTCGCGCAGGAGATCCTGCCGCCAATGACGGCCAAGCGGATGCACCAGCACCTGCTTCACCGACACCGGGTAAACTTCGTGGCGATCCTGGCGACCGCGTCCCTTGGTCGTGCCGAGCACGACGAAGCCGCTCGCCAGATAGCACGTGCCGCGCCAGGGTGGCTCGATGAAGGTCTCCACCAGGGCCGGGCGGTAGCCGTAAATGCGCTCGTAGTCTCCCGCTAGGCGCCGTAGGCTCAGCGCCAGGGCGTGGCTCGCCAGATGGGGCACGCGCACCGTCGGCAGGATCAGGTAGCGGCTGTTGGCCACAATGTGGTGGCGGTAACGGCTCCTCGTCTGCGCATCCCAGCCGATGAACGCGTCGCGCACCTCGAGGGCCTTAGCCGCCGCGGCGAACAGCAGGCCGCCGAGGGTCACCCGCTCGCCCGCCACCTGGCCGTGCACGAAGTAGCGCAGATGGGCGCCAAAGGCGCGCCTGAAGCCCAGGGGATGGTAGCTGGCCATCATCGCGCTCCAGGCGTCGCGCGACGACGCCTCGACCAGATCCACCGTCACCGGACGGATCGATGATAGAACCCCGTCCACCGCTGGCGGCGGCGGCGGCGGACCCCAGCCGCTGCTCTTGCGTTGCGGCGCGCGCGGTTCGATCGGCGGCAACACCAAGCCCTGACTGTGCTCAAGTTGCACAAGCAGAGCCTGGCACGCCTCCAGCCGCGGACGGCCGTTAGGCGCCAGCCACGGCAGCAGTTCGCACACCGTGCCGGCCAACTCGTTGCGGCTCAGCCCTGGGAAGTCCCGGACGATCTGGGCGATGAGATCGAGATCAACTTGGGTGAATGGTCGGCTACCACGCCAGAACAGGACAGCGTCGGTCGGCATGATGCATCACCGGCCCCTTTGGACTTGCAGCCACCCTGATCTTCCAACATGGCCGCCGACTTGTCCAGGACCAAATTTCGTGAACTTTTGCCGCCTGTACCCCCAAACCTGCTCCGCACGCGGCCCTGCTTACTCATGCGTCAGGGCTGAAGGCCGTCCGCGGCCGGGCGCATCTGCTGCAGCGAGCCGAGCAGGCCTGCCAATTCCCCGACGTCCACCGTCCGATCCTCGCTCATGGGCGACGGCCCGAGGCGCAGGCCTGTGACTTCCCGACCGAGCAGCGCGGCCGCAAGCGTGAACCAATGGTCGGACGTGACAAGCACGACGTGATCCAACGTGCGCAACCGTGCGACGGTACCCAGCACCTCGTGCAGTAGCGCCATTCCGGAACGCTCCCGCAGGTATGCCTGGCGCTCCTCCTCCGAGAACAGCAGGATGAAGTCCACGCCGCGCTCCTCGCACAAGGTTCGGATCTCGGACCGGTTTGCGATCGGGAAGCCGACCACACCGATCGATCCGCCCTTGTGGACCTCCGCCAGCGCCTCAAGGCGCGAGACGAAACTGCGGTCCACCGAGAAGCGCTCCGCCGTCGCCAGCTGGGACAGGCCCGCACTGCGCAGCTGAAGCATCTCGTCGATCGTTGCCTGCAAGCGCCTGCGGCTCAGGGTCTTCTCGCCGACGTGAATGAGGTCGTCCAGTTGCCTCGTCGCCTCCGTCCAGACGGGGTCGGTCGTCCCGTCGCCCGCGTCCGCCAAAGTACGGGCGGCGCCCGTGCTATACTCGTTTTGCCAGAATCAGCCGCAAGCTGCAAGGAGGCGCAACGGTGGAGCTCACT
>JAJZMB010000169.1 GCA_021803205.1 Bacillota bacterium
AGCCGAGGAGGGTCTGGCCGCTCACCTTCTGGACGATGGCCGCGAGCATGTACGAGGCGCCGGTGTTGTAGCAGAACCGGGTGCCCGGGGCGTGCTCGACGGTGGACTTCTGAACTTCTTTGGGGGCCGGAGCAGGGGCGAGGCGGAAGGGTGGCGGCTGCGAACTAGGATCAGGTGTTCCCCTGGACATTCCGGCAAAGATTCCCTACGGTCGAGGCATGAACAAGGCAGCAGTGCCCCGCGCGCGGATGTTGTCCGTCCGGTACTGCGGTCGAGACTTCAGCCTGGACGAACTGGAGGAGATCCGGAGGATCATCGCGGCGGCAGACCACCCGCACCGCGCGGCAATCGCGCGGCGGGTCTGCGAGCGGCTGCAGTGGCGCAAGCCCGACGGCGGCCTCAAGACGATGTCGTGCAGCGTGGTCCTGCGGCGGATGGAGCAGGACGGGCTGATCACCCTGCCCCCGCCGACGCGGCCAGCGCCGCAGCGCCGGGAGATCGTCTTCACCTCCGCCACGGACCCGGGTCCCGTCCTGGAGGGCAGACGAGGGGACCTGGGGCCGCTCGAGCTGCGCCCGGTGCGCTCGCGGGACGACTCGTGCTGGTGGAACGAGGTGATCGCCACGTTGCTGCAAAGGCAATTCGGTTGACACGCGCCCGCCCGGGGGGTCCGGGCTAGGCGGCAGCGGAATGCGATAGTGGAGCCGGACCTCCCAGGGCGTAGCCTCCACGGCTTCCAGCACCTCGCGCAACAGGGCCTGTCGCTGGCCGAAGTCGGTCTCCGCCAGCCGGGCCCGGATTCGCGCGGCGACATTGTCCAAGCGGTCGAGGAAATCCCGCGCCGCCGTTGCTTCGTGCTGAGCATGCTGCAAGCGGTCGCGCTCTTCTTGGCACTGCTGCCGACGGAGCTCCAGGGCTGCGAGTCGAGGTTGCAACTCGGGTAGCAACAGCATGCCCGACTGATAGGCGTCGAGAAGCCGTTGCCGTTCCTGGCCCGCCGCGTGAAGGTGGCGTTCGAGTGCGGCGCGCTGTGCAGCGACCAGGTCGGAATCTGCGGAGGCCGCGGGCGCGGCGCCGAGGGCGTCGCGGAGCAGACGCGGGTCCGATAGGGTCCGGGTCACTTCCGACCAGACGAGTGCATCGAGTTCCAGCGCGCGCACGGAGGGCGCATAACAGCGAGGAAACGCTTCCACAGTGTGGTTGCAGCAGACATAATAGTGGTTGCAGTGGGACTTGTCTCGCGCACTCGGGGTGGTCTTCGCGCAGCAGGCATGGTGGCATTGCCCGCAACGCACTAGGCCGCGCAAGAGCCAGTGGCCCGCCTTGGTGTGGCGCGGGCTGTAGTGCGCGTTGTGCGCGTGCCGCTCTTGCGAGCGCAGGAACGTGCCCCGGTCGATCACCGCCGGTACGGCCAGGGTGATCCACTCCTGCTCGGGACGAAGGCGCTTGCCACGTTCCGCAGGGTCCTGGCTCACGCACGTCCGGTTCACAACCCATGAGCCCGTATAAGCAGAGTTGCGCAGGATGCTGCGCACTGCCTGCGACACCCACTGCGGGGCGCCTCTTGGGGTCGGAATGCCCTGAGCCTGAAGCCGTTGGGCGATCGCGTACAGGCTCGCGCCCTCGTCGTGGGCGTGCCAAGCGAAGATCTGCCGCACGATCGCCGCCTCGGGCTCGTGGACGATCAGGTGTGCAGGCTCCGCCGGCGTGCGCGGAATGCGCCGGTAGCCGTATGGTGCCCGCGTGACCGAGACCTCGCCCTGGCGCAGGCGGAAGAGCCGGCCGCGCCGGTTGCGCTCGGCGATCTTGGCGCGCTCGTATTCGGCCACCGCGCCCTGAATCTGTACCAGCAGCCGCGCGCCCGGATCGTCCAGCGGTGGCTGCTGGATAAAGATGACCTGGACACCAAAGCGCTGCAGTTCCTCGAGAATCAGCACCTGATAGGCGTAGTTACGCGCCAAGCGGTCCGGGCTGAGGACCAGCACGGCCTCGAACGCACCGCCGCGCGCCCCGTCCCGCAGGGCGTCCAGCGCCGGCCGATCCAGGCGCGCCCCGCTGAAGCCATCGTCGAGGAACCGCGCCGTGCCCGGCAGTTCGTGTCCGCGCTCCGCCGCATAGCGCTCCAGGGCCTCCACCTGCGAGGCGATCGTCCGCTCCTGCTCCTGGCGGCTCGACGAGACCCGTGCATACAGCGCGACGCGCATCTCCGTCCCCCCGATCATCCGGGCAGGGTGGCTCCGGGCTCGGGTGCGGCGGCCTGGGGCCGTTGGTCGTACGCGGGGGACCGGGCACTTCGCTTCGTTCCCGGACCGGGATGCTGGGGCAGGGGACCGGAGGGGCGCCAGTCCCCCGGGTGCGCAGGGGCTGCGGGATGGCGGCACAGGGCGTCTCGCTCCGGCGCGGGTGTCTCCGCCGGCGAAAGCGGGAGCGAGAGCTGCGGCCCCGGGTACGGGGCAGGGCACCGCCGTGGCTCGGGCGGCGCGGTTCCGCCGGCCGACGAGGCAGGGCGAGAACCAGTGTCCGCCTGATCCTCAGCCCCTCCCCGCCGACGAGGCTTGGATGCTCATAGTACTATGATGGTCCGTGGCGGCCCGGGGTGCCCGCAGCGCGGCCAAGGCGGCCCGGGCCTCCGCCGCGGCGTCGGCGTCCCCCAGCCGCTCGGCCAGATCAGCCAAGCTTTCCAGCCCTGCCGCCACGAACACGTGAACCCTGGCGGGTTTGCGCCCGTCCCGGGGCGCGCCCATCAACCGGCGGGCAAGCCCCAGTTCGACGAGCGCGCCCGCGGCCAGCCGACTGCCCTCGGCGGCGTGGGCCTCCAACCGCTCGACCGCCCGCGCCACCAGCCAGGCGCTGCGCGGCTGCGCCGAGCCACCGCCGTCCAGCAGCCGGGCCACCTCGACGATCTCGGCTTCCGTGCGGGTCAGGTACGTCACCACAGCGTGCTGTCGCAACCCGCTGGGCCGCATCCCGCCACCGCCCTTCGCCCTGGATTGTGCGTCGGTGCACGGACGCCATGCCCGCTTTGCCGCCCGCCGAACCGCGTCAGGTTTGCCCAGCGCTGGCCGCCGGCACAGACCCCTCGCTGCACGGGATGTGCCCCACCGCCGCGTCTGCTCCGGTCCCTGGGACGCGGCCCGCGCTTCCATCCGCATCCCGCCAGACCCCGCACGCTCGCGCTGCAGCCACCTCGTCGTCGCACCGGTCTGTTGGCTCTGCCCCAGCGTCCGCCAGCAGCGCCCGCAACACGCGCCGCAGGCGATCCGCGCCGCGCTCCGCCCGCGGCGCCCACGCCGGGTCCTCGGACTGCACACGGATCACGACCGGGCTGCCGCGCGCGTGCAGCCACCGGCCCCAGTCCGGCCCACACACCGTCGCTCCGGCCAAGGCCAGGGACCGTGCCCGCTCATACCGGACCTGGACCGGGTCCGTGTCGTTCAGGAACGTCCCGGCCCCACCGGGGACGACCCTCCTTCCGCGCGCCGCGCGACTGCACCAGCCGGCGAATCGTGCGCGGATGCACATGGATGCCGAAGCGGGCGGCCGCGGATGCCGCCAGGGCTGCGGGGTCGGTGCCCGGGTGGGCCCGCCACTGGGCCCGGATGAAGTCCGCCATCTCCGGTGTGACCTTGCGCGGCGCCTTGGGTCCCGGACGCCCCGGCAGGAGCCCGAGCAGCCGGGCCCTGCGGAACGCGGCGTCCACCAGATAGAAGGTCTGGCGGCTGAGTCCGTACAGCCGTGCCACCCGACTGACGGGCAGCCCGTCCACATGGTGGGCGCGCAGCATCTCGTACTTGACCTGCACCAAGTCCTCTGGGTTGAAGAACGGGCGGTGCTCCCGGAAGCGCGGGTCCTCCACGCGTTCCGGGTGCGGGTGCCGCAAGAGCTCCGGCGGCGTGTCCGGGGACGGTGGCCGACGATCCATGCCCCCAGGATAGCCAGCCCGCGACCGTGTGTCAACGGGTATGCGTCCACATCTACCGGGGGGCACCGTTCAGGCACCTTGCCCAGCCCCTTCCGGGCTTCCTGCCGGCAGAAGGGCCTGTTTCGGTGCCTGACCCGGCGCCTGCACGGGCGCAGACCCGTGGACACCCCCGGGGCCCATGGACGCTATCCCATTGACACTTTCGCCCAGCCGTGCAGCGCTCCGCGGACGCCGCGGAGCTACGACGCGTAGTGTGTCTGGCGCCTCGCTCAGGTCCTTCGTGATCACGCAGCGGAGGAATGTGGTGTTTGCGGCAACGTGGCCATCGCCCGTTACCACTACGCCGGGTACCGCCCGCTGGCCGGAGCCCAGATGCGCTACCTGGTCTTCGCCGACGGGCGCCTCCTCGCCGCGCTGGGGTTCGGCGCCTCTGCGTGGCGCATCGCCGAC
>JAJZMB010000129.1 GCA_021803205.1 Bacillota bacterium
TGCCCCGATCGGAGTGGTGCAACCCCCCGTCGGCCGGCCGATAGCGGGCGACCGCCTGGTTGAGCGCCGCGAGCGTCAGGTCCTGGGTCATCCGGGCGCCGGCCGCCCAACCCACGATCTTGCGGGTGTAGAGGTCCTCCAGGCTCGCCAGATACAACCACCCTTCGTCGGTCGGGATGTAGGTGATATCCCCCATCCAGACCTGGTGCGGCCGCGTCGCGACGAACTATTGGGCCAGTACATTGTCGGCCACCGGCAGGTTATGGCGCGAGTTCGTCGTCGCTTGGTAGCGCCGCACGACTCGAGACCGCCAGCCCTGCTGCGCCATCACGGTCGCCACCGTCTTCCGGCTAATCCGCTCGCCGTCGCGCCGCAGCTGCGCCGTGATCTTGGGGCTGCCATACCGGCGCCCCGACTGCTCGAACAGGGTCTGAATCCGGGCGATCCGCTGTTGCCGCCGGTGCGCCGTGGGACTGAGCGGCCGGTCGCGCCAGGCATAGAATCCGCTGCGGGAGACCTGTAGGACCTCGCACATCTTCGTGACCGAGAAGTGGCAGCGGTGTTCCTGCATGAACGCGTATGTCACTTCGGGTCGTGCGTGAAGATGCGCACCGCTTTTTTTAAGATCGCATTCTCCTCTTGGAGATTCCGGATCTGGCGGCGCAGGTCGTCTACGGCCTGGTCGTCGGCCCGCCGATGTCCGCTACCCACGAAGGGCTCGGTCGGGTGGCGCCGGGCCGCCTCCATCGACTTGTACAGCGTCTTGCGCGGAATCCCGAGTTCGTGCGCCACCTGGGTCGCGGGCTTCACCTTCTGGGCGACCAAGGCCAGCGCTTGCACCTTAAAGTCCTCACGGTATCGTTGCCCGGCCATCTCGCTCACCTCGAATGGATGGATTGTAGGGGATCCCCCATTCGTGGTGTCCGAAATCTAGACTAACATCCAGCGCACTGCGTTGGGGCGATACCGGTCCGAGAAGGAAGTGCTTGCCACGGGGCCCTGTTGGGGAAGAGGGAAGCGTTTACTCACCCCATTTTCCAACAGCGTATTGCGTACGCATGGTCCTTCTCGCTGATGTATGGTCCGTGGTCCGCATGCGGACAGCTCTGAACGCCCCGCGTTAACTCGCTACGGTATCGCCGATCGCCTGTTGCGGACCGGATTTGACGTCGCTCGGGTGGTGTTTGGGAAGGTTGCGGACATGGCGTCGCGAGAGGGGGGCGCAGGGCCAGAGCATGTGCTCCGAGAATGAGGGGCTTCTGGATGGGAAAGGTTACGGCCGGGCGGATATCATCGACCGCCGATGGGTCCAGGGGCGGACACGGACCCCGGGGGGCATGCGGAGCGTTCGACATGCAGATCCCGTACACCCGGCTCTGTCATGCCAGGAGGTGCTGTCGCCGTGAGCGACGCGAGGGATAAATGGGTCGTTCAGTGGACGCAGACGGTCCGGCGGGAGCGCGCCTTGAAGAACGCGTCGGGAATCCTGACCGTGTTGAACAAGCAGTATCAGGCCCTGTCGGCAGGGGACCGTCTGGAGGTTGATGGTCTCCTGGCAGGTTGGGTTGAGTTGACAGAATGGGCACGGGCAGGAGCAGTGTCGGGACCTGACTATATTGATGACCAGGATCGGTGGTTCTCGGCCATGGCTTTGATTGACACGTTCCGCATCAGGTCGGCCATCCCGGCTGTCCGGCGGAGCGTCGAGGGATTCCGGCGAATGCCAGGCCCGATGGCTCGTGACTGGAGAGAGCACCTTGTGAAGCGCGTGCTGCCACGGTTGGAGTCCGACATGTCGTAGTGGTCCTGTGCGGCCATTCCCTTGACGGGAAGAAAAACCTCTTCTGCGCACACTCAAGCTGCGCAACCACGACCTTCCCCTCGCACATGAGACAACCGACGGTTTATGGTTGAACTGAGCGGGTCCGCGGCTGTCGGCCGGTCTCCGGCCAATGGTGTGCGAACGCCGACTGAGAGGGGCCTTGCGCGTGGACCACCGTCTCCACCATGTGTAAGATCACTCGAACGATAGGGCCGCCTTCGGCTTCCGCCCCTGTCGCCGCATAGACAGGTTCATTGACGGGCCAGGTTTCCTAGTACGGATCGAATCACCTTGCTCACTGGCGGTTCTCGCACGGTCATCGCGGGCCAGGCGTTAGGTTCCTGAAGGCGTGGACGAGTTAGCCCGCGTCTTTCAGGAACGCCACGGTGAAACCGGGCGCAAACCACGCAAAGGCCCTCCGGGCGCGGGAGGATGGAGTGGCTCAGACGCCATTGGACCGCGAAGGAGGACACTTCGTAGGGGAATCGTACCACAGCATTCCCCCGGCTTCAGATCCGGGGCGGCGCGGATCGGATCGTGGCTCTGGTGGGCGCGCGCGTGTTGGGCGACTTGGCCGAGCGGGTGGGGTTGGTCGCCGGACTCTCCGCCGCGTTGGCACCCTTGAAGCAGCGGCGGCGAGGGCATGACCGCGGGCAGGTGGTGACCCAGTTGGCGGTCGCGATGGCCGACGGCGCGACGACCCTGAGCGATCTGGCGGTCTTGCGCCACCAGCCCGATCTGTGTGGCGCGGTGGCCTCGACGGCCACCGTCTGGCGGACCCTGACGGCGCTGACCGCGGAGCCGCTCGCTCGCATCGCCGCGGCCCGGGCGGCGGCCCGGCGCCGGGTCTGGGCCGCCGGGTTGGACCCGAAGGTCTATGGGATCGACATCGACGGCACCTCGGTGACCGCGCACTCCGACAAAGAGGGAGCGGCGCCCACCTACCAGCGCGGCTACGGCTTCTACCCGCTGGTGGCCACCCTGGATGCCACAGCCGAACCCTTGGCGGCACTTCTCCGGCCGGTGAATGCGGGCTCGGGGAGGGCCGCTGACCACATCACGCTGCGGGACGCCGCGCTGGCCCAACTCCCCGTGGATCCCCACGCCCAGGAGGTCATCGTCCGCACCGACAGCGCGGGGTGTTCCCCCGACTTCCTGGATTGGTGCGGGGCGGCCGGGGTCCGGTTCATCGTGGGGCAGGCGCTGACGGAGGACCTGGCCGCCGCCGTCATCGGCCGACGCGGGCTCCGCTGGATCCCCGCGGCCACGGCCGATGGCAGGGCGGAACGGGACGTGGGAGAAGTCGCCGAGGTGACACCGTACGTGGACCTCAGCCGGTGGCCCCCCGGCAGCCGTCTGCTGGTCCGGCGCGAGATCCCGCATCCCGGCGCGCAGCTGACCTTCACCGATGTCCACGGGTATCGCTACCGACTGTGCCTCACCAACCTGCCGGATCCCGACCTTGCCTCTCGAAGCCCTCTACCGGGGCAGGGGGCGGTGCGAGCAGGTCATCCGGGATCTCAGGGCCACGGGCCTGGCCCATCTGCCCTCCGCGGACTTCGCCATCAACCAGGCGTGGCTGACAGCGGTGTGTCTCGCCGGCGACCTCCTGGCGTGGGTCCGCGGCTTATGCCTGCCCGGGCGGTGGCGCCAGACGACGCCGGCCCGCTTGCGGTATACGCTCTTGCAAGTGGCCGGCCGGCTGGTGCGGTCGGGTCGCCGCGTCGTGGTCCGTCTGGCCGTAGGGTGGCCGTCGGCGGCGGTCCTGATGGCGGCCGTCGCCCGCTGTCAGCGTTTGGCGGCGACCTAACCGCCGCCGTCCTCCCGTAGTCCCCCAGGACGATTCTCCTGCGCCTCCCGACGCGCCGCTTCCCCGTGTCCTCCCCGAGTCCGCCACGACGACATGGCCTCCCACCCGGCGTGTTCAGACACCTCCCTGACTAAGAAACGGGCCCTGGCAGGCTCTCCCCGACCGTGCCCCCTTCTTCATCCCGCTCTCAACGCGGTCCGGGAGGGGTTACTGAAAGATTTGGGTTAGGCGGTGCCCTTGGCCGTTCGCCGACGTGGCGGCCGTGGATTCCCATCGCTGACGCGCTGGAGGAGTCTGTTCAGGTCCGCTCCTAGCTTGGGATCCTCGTAGAGCGTCGCCGTCAGCCGCGGGGGACCAAATCTGGCCCAGGATGGTGCTGGCGGTCGCCGGGTTTAGTCTCGCGAACGCCGGGACGTCGTCGCGGCCGCATTTCCGGCGCTAGGCCGACGCAGGTGACAGTGCCGACGCGAACTGCCCGCCCTTCCGCCGCGAGCGGCCCGGGCCCCCGCTCCGTTGCGAGCCAGAGCCTGCCATAGGTGCGCCCTCGCGGGGGTCGACGCTCCGAGTCGATAATGGCCGGACGCCGTCGTCTTTCAGGAGGGAAGCCGTATCGATACTGCGGTCACGGACTAAATAGCTCCCCGCCACAGTCCTGGCGCTGCACCCACCAAAGGGACGCCCCTACGACGCTCATCCGCATCGCCGTGTTTCCACC
>JAJZMB010000004.1 GCA_021803205.1 Bacillota bacterium
GGCGTACGTCGCCCTTGGCGCGTGCGGGTTCGACCACGCGGCGATGCACGCGGCGAAGGGGGCGGCCAAGAGCATGCGCCTAGTGCTGTCGCGGAGCGGCCGGCTGCGGAAGGCCGCGCCTGTGCCGGCCGGGGCGCATTGGATCACGATCCACCCTGAGCGCTACACACACACCGTCTCTGGCGAGCCGACCAAGGGCCGGCATGTGCTGATCGACGGCGAGGGCCGCATCCTCGGGGGCAGTCTGCCCAAGGCCGCGCAGGGACGGAAGATCAGCGACTGGTGGCGGGAGCAGAAGGCGCCCGAGCCGCACCTGCACCAGCACCTGCAGGCCCAGGGCACCGCGTACGCCCACCACGAGGACCGCACGCTGCAGACCGGCCACGGCTACCAGGAGGCCAGGGACAAGTGGGGGCGCCCCGATGCCGCGCCCGGCCATGTGCGGGCCTTCCGTGGCTCACAGACCCCGCCGGGCTACGTGGCCCTGGGCAGCGCGTTTGCCGACAAAGACCGCGTCAAGGCCCTGGGCGGCCGGTGGGGTCCCAGCATCGGCGTGGACGCCAAGCGGTGGTATCTGCCCGTGGAGCGCCTACCCCGCCTGCTGAGGGAGTTTTCCCACGCCACGGTGGACGCGTCGGCGCACGACGCCTACCAGGACTGGGCAGAACAGCGGGCCCAGGAGAAGCCTCGGGAGGCGCCGTCGCAGCAGGCCCAGCCCAAGGCGCCCGAGCCGGCCAAGGCCACGGAGGTCACGCCAGAACCGTTCGCCATGCCCGAGGGCGTCAACCGCGAAGCGATGGCGCACGGGGACTTGCACAACTACCAGAAGGCGGGCGTGCGCTTCCTCTTGGAGTCCAAGCGCGCCATCCTTGGCCACGGGGTCGGGTTAGGGAAGACGATACAAAGTATCATCGCGGCCAAGATCGCGCAGCAGAAGGAGGGCGCGGGCCCGTTCCTGATCCTTTGCCCCTCCAGCCGCAAGTACGGGTGGGCAGACGAGATCGAGCGATTCGCCCCCGGCACGAAGGCTGTCGTGCTGGACGCGTCGCTGTCGCCGAAGCGCCAGGCGGAGCGCTGGGCGCAGGCCGAGTCCGAGAAGCCCGACTTCATCATCACGAATTACGAGACCCTGCAGAAGCCGGAACTCGCCGAGAAACTGCACGCTCTGGCACCAAACGTGATCGCCGATGAGGCGCACAAAGTCAAGAACCGCAAGGCCAAAACGACGGCGGGGTTCGGCGCGTGGAAGGACGCCAAGTACGCGTGGCTACTGACGGCGACGCCGATGCCCAACGGCCAGCCGGAAGAGACCTACACGATGCTCAGCCACGTCATGCCCAACCTCGGCTCCTGGAGCCAATTCGGCCGGGATCACGTCGTGTTCGAGGACGTGCGCACCGCGTTCGGAACCGTACGCAAGCCCGTGCGGTTGAAGAATGTGGGCACCCTGCGTGAGAAGATCAAGCGGGCCGTGCAGATCAAGAGCATGACCGACCCCGACGTGGGGCTGCAGTTGCCCGACCGACGCCGGGTGGACGTATCGCTGGACATGACCAAAGACCAGCAGCGCATGTACGACGACCTGGCTGAGGAGATCGCTGGCGAGGTCGAGGGCATGAGCCAGGAGGCGTACGAACAGGCCGCGGCGTCGATCATGGTCAAACTCAAGCGGCTGGAGCAGATCGCCATCGACCCCGACCTTGTGCGTGCGCCCGAGGACCG
Source organism: Bacillota bacterium (assembly GCA_021803205.1). Lineage (GTDB taxonomy): Bacteria > Bacillota > Sulfobacillia > RBS10-35 > JAJYVN01 > JAJZMB01. Next base: position 1,723 of record JAJZMB010000004.1, read on the forward strand.
CAAGGGCGACCTGTCGCCCAAGGAGTCCTGGGCCGTCGAGACCATCGCCGACCACCTGGAGGACCCCGCGAACCGCGGCGTCGTGCTCTTCGCCGATCTGCGGCTGCCCCTGGACAAGATCCGCGACGCGTTGAAGGGCCAGGGCGTCCCTGTGGCCATGGTCACGGGCAGCCAGTCACCGGCCGAGCGCCAGCAGACGGAGCGCGACTTCGGCGCCGGCAAGGTCCAGGTTGTCCTGGCGACCAGTGCCGCAGAGGAGGGGATGAACCTCCAGCACGGCGGCCACACGATGATCCACCTGGACGCCCCCTGGGTCCCCAAGAGCCTCACGCAGCGCGAGGGCCGCATTCACCGCCAGGGCCAGCCGAGCCCGTTCACCACCCACTACCACGTCACCGCGCGGAACAGCGTGGAGGCGCGTAAGCAGTCCGTCGTCCACGGCAAGGCGCGCACCATCGACGAACTGCTGGGGACCCACGGGGCCGAGGATATGGCCGTCGGCCGCGCGATGACCCGCGCCGAGGTCCTGCGGATGCTGCGGGGGGAGCAGGGGGCGCCGAGCAAGCGGCCGAGGGTCGCCAAATCCGTGCGCGCCAGCCGCCCAGATCCCGCGCGCCGGCTGGTGTTGACCAACGGCGTCGAGGGCGGATCCGAGATGCAGAGCAGTCGCCGCATTCGCCGGGCCGGCGCCGGGCACCAGGGGGGCGCCCTGGTGCTGTGGTCGCGTCGCCGGATGCGTCGCAGCAACCAGTCGCCGCTCCCTGCGACGGAGGACCGCTACACGCAGGCCGGGGCTGTGTGGCCGCCGTCTGAGCCCATCGAGGAGCAGGAGCCGCTGGCCATCCGCCGGCGGTACGCCGACGGCGGCACGCGGCGGCTCAACCCGCAGGCCGAGCAGGCGGAACTCGCCAAGCGGTCCCGCCGTCCCCTTGCCCGCGCCATCGGCATCAGCATCCTGGAGTCCCGCACCGCGCGCGCCACGAGAGGCCGTGACCCCAGGGGGCGCTACCTCCACCATGGCCGCATGCGTAAGTCCGCGCGCCTGGTCGTCCTGGGGCGCGACGGTCGGCGCAGGCCTGGCGGTGCGGTGCGCGCGCGGTCCACTCGGCCCGGTCCCGGGGAGCACGCCCGCCGCTGGCCGCGCAAGAATCTTGTCCTCGGTCGCTACCGCCACGGCACAGACCGCCAGGCCCGGGAGCAGGGATCCGGCTGGCGGCGGGACCAGGAATCCAGTGCCCAGGTCCTGGGGGCCCTGACCGCATCCAGACGGTCCCACATGCCCGGGACGAGCCCGATCCCGCGGCCAAGCGGCAAGCCGGCCGTCGTGGCGCTGAAGTCCAGGTCCATGGAGGACACGGCCCGCGCCCTGGCCGCATACCGCCGGCTGCTGCACTCCTCCTCCAGTCCCGCCGCGGCCCTGCAGCGGCTGGCGCAGGGGTACGACCCGGAGGGCTCTGGCAAGCCTGTCGGCGGGGCGTGGGTGCTGGACGCCGAGACCGGCAAGGGCCGGGTGTTCTGGCGCCAGGCCCAGCGCAACGCGCTGCCGGTGCCCGCCGCGTATCAGGAGGTCCTGCACCGCGACGACGTCGACGCCCGCGACGTGTTCTGGTCCGAGCAACCGGCGTTCGGCTCCATGAAGGGCGGATTCCTGCACCGCTGAGCGAAGGAGGCGGTCTCGTGGGCATCGCGGAGTACCTGGGCGCGGCCAGGCGCCCGCCAGGCGGCATCGCCGGCTACCTGGGGGCGCGCGGCCCGAGGTCCATCGGCGAGTACCTGGCGCGCAGCCGCACGCGCGACCTCGAGGACTGGGGGTTCGAGGACGCCTACGAGAACCCGGCGGAGCGTCGGCGGGCGCGGCACTATGCCCACGACATCGTCGCCGCTGGGGCCGACGACGCGCGCCCGCACGACCCCGGCTACCACGGCAAGGGCGGAGGCGCCCGCGGCTACCCGAGCCCGCGCGACCTGCGGCGGAGCGGGGACCTGTGCAAGTGCCCGCGGTGTGGGCACCGCTACCGCCACGCGCTGGAAAAGGCCCGAGGAGAGCGGGCCTACGACGCCGAGGAGCGCCGCGAGGTGCGCCGGGAGAAGACCCAGCGGTACGGCAAGGGCGAGACGTTCGCCGTACCCTCGCTGCGGTCGTACCCGCTGACCAAGAACGGCCGGCCCTCCCGCAAGCGCACGATGGCCGCATGGCGCTACATGAGCATGCCGAAAAACGCCGCCAGGCTGGGAGATGAGGCGGGGGCCGCCAAGCGCCGTATCCGCGCGTTCGCTCGGCGGCACTTCGGCGAGCACCTGGGGTCCCCGTCCGCCGCCTGAGCCCCGCTGACGCCGCTGCAGCAGCACAGATCAGCGGAGGTGGCGCGGCATGGCGAGGACCCCCGTCTATGTCCCCGGGTATCAGGACTACGGGCAAATCTCCAACGCGATCAACGGCGGCCCGATCTCCGGGCAGCCGACGCAGTACCCATACACGCCGAACGTGGACGTCCTCGGCACCGCCCCCGGCGCCGTCCAGGCCGTTTCCACAGGCAGCACCATCGCCGTCGCCGCCCCGTCGGTGACCGGCATCCGCCTGTCGGCCGCAGCGGCGGCTACGGGCGTCATCCTCGCG
>JAJZMB010000025.1 GCA_021803205.1 Bacillota bacterium
GGTGCCGTCCAGAGCCCCGGGGAACACCGGGTTCGGGCGGCGTTGTGCGCGCGGGCGCCGGGCTTACCCAGCGGACGCGTGTGGCCTCCACCGGCGACTATCCCGCCACCTGGCGGACCTCGGCCGCCTCCTGTGCCGAAAGCTTCCACTCCAGCGCGGCCAGACTCTCCTGCAACTGCGCGACGCTCGTCGCCCCGATGATCGGTGCGCTCACGAAGGGTTGGGCCAGCAGGTAGGCGAGGGCAAGGTGGGCCAGTGTATGCCCACGCTCCCTGGCGTAGGCCTCGAGACGCTCCAGGCGGTCGTGCGTCCTCTCGTCCAGCCGGCGGCGGAACCGATCCTCCCGCGCCGCCCGGCTGCCGGCCGGCAGGGCCTCTCCCCGACGGTACTTGCCGGTGAGCAGTCCGCCGGCCTGTGGCGAGTAGTTGATGCAGCCGATACCCGTCTCCAGGCAGAACGGCAGCAGTTCGTCCTCCGCAGCGCGGTCGAGCAGGTTGTAACGCGGCTGCACGGAGTCGAAGCGGGCCCCGCCCGACCGGTCGGCCGCCCACAGGGCCCGGCAGAGTTGCAACGCGGAGAAGTTGCTGCAGCCGATGTAGCGGACCTTGCCCGACCGCACCAGATCGTCCAGGGCCCGCATCGTCTCTTCGATGGGGGTGGTGCCGTCCCAGCCGTGGATCTGGTACAGGTCGATGTAGTCGGTGCCGAGCCGACGCAGGCTCGCTTCGCAGGCTTCGAAGATGTGCTTGCGAGAGCCGCCCTCACCGTTGGGACCGGGACCGGAGCGCCCTCGGAACTTGGTCGCCAGCACGACCTGCGCGCGGCGACCCTCCAGCACCTTGGCGACGATGCGCTCGCTGTGTCCGCCGGTGTACACGTCCGCGGTGTCGATAAAATTGATCCCCGCATCGAGCGCGCTGTACAGGATCGCGAGCGAAGTCTGCTCGTCGGTTTGGTCGCCGCCCATGCGCCAGCAACCGATGCACAGCGGCGAAACCTTCAGACCCGTGCGGCCCAGTCGGCGGTAGTCCATGGCCGTTCACCTCGGAGACCGGCTTCGCCGCTGCTGCGGAACAACCCTACGCCAAATGTGCGTCGCAACTTCGGGGACCGGTATCCCTGCGCCATCCCGCGCTGCCTTCTCCTGCGCGGCGCCGGCCCCGTCCGGTGCGGGCGGATGCCGCTGCCTCCATGGTTTCCCCGAAGGACCGGTGGCGGTGACCGCGCGCCCACACCGCGCCGCCTTAGCCCCGCCCGCAAGGGAATCGTCGCCCGGCAGGGAGTGGCGCACAAGCTGCGCACGCCCAACACCTGGAGCCCATGTGGACGTCCGGACGGGAATCGGATGTTCAGACGGCCGGCAGCGCGCGGTAGCATCGCAACAGGTTGTGCCACGCGCCGCCGTTCTCGATCCCGCACGAAGTCGCCAGCGCCCAGGCGCCCTCCCCTCCGGCCACGCGCCGGACGTGGGTCCGGCAGATGGTTGCCGACGGCGGGCCCGCCGACATCCAGGCGGCCGGAAGCCCCCCGATGAGCAGCCACTCCCTCCCTGTGCGCCGACGGGCGGCGGCGACATCCAAGATCTCGACCTCGTAGCCGGCAAGCCCGTCGAAGCCCGCCTCCCGTAGCGGCGCCACCAGGTCCGTCAGGGCCCCGTCCGAGTGAAACAAAGCCAGGCGGCCGCTGGCATGAATGGCTGCCGCCAAACGGGCGTAGCAAGGCAGCAACGTGCCGCGTAGGGCGGCCGGGTGGGCCAGGGGGCGGTCCTGGCCGGCCAAATCGTCCGCCACCACGACCGCTGTGCCGTATCCCGCGGTGGCCCGAATCAGGGAGGTGATCGCGCGGACGGCGCTGGCGAAGACGTCCCGCGAACGGCCCCTCGTGCCGGACAGCGCCAGTGGCTCCAGCGCGGTGGTCAGGCCCAGACGCCGGATCTCTCTGCCCAACGGACCGTCGACGATGAGTCCCAGAAACGGCGGCGGGGGCAATTCGCCCAGAAGCCGGAGTTCGTCGGGCCGGAAGGTGCGGTAGCCCGGGTACGCCGGCAGGTCGTCACCCACCGAGAGAAACCAGAGTTCCATCCCGGCCGACCGTCGCAGCAGGGCATGCCCGCATAGGTCGGAGGACACCCCCAGATCCCGGAAAACCTGGTCATAGAGCCAGAGTTCCCCCCGCGGCAGTCTCCCCGGGGGAGCCGGACGGCGCAGCCACGACAGCGGATCCGTTTCTGGTGTCATACCCGTCTCCGATCGCCGGCGCCGCCCGCTCCGCGTTCCGAGAGTCCCGCTGCCCGGACGCCGCGGGCGTTGAGCGCCGCGGGCGGAGACGGCGGTCGCGGCGGTGGCGCGCCGCGGGTCAGCCTGTCCCCGCCGCGACCGCCCCGGTTGCGCGGGCAACCGCCTCAGGCGCCGGCGGCCCGCTGCGGGGCCCGCGTGGCGGCCAGGCGTCGGCCCAGGGCCCAGAGAATCAGGATGGCGCCGGATGTCCCGAAGGCGACGGCCAGTTCCAGGCTGGAGCCGGCGAAGGGGCCGTGCGCCAGAGGGCCGTTGAACAGAGGGGAACTTGTGCACGCCAGGCCGGCCGCCACCCCGGCCAGCCAGGCGGCGACGGCGTCGGTGGCCACGCGGCGCCCGGCGGCCGGCGGGCTCGGTCCATCGCCGGCGCACAGCAGATGCTCGGGATAACCGCCGCGCGCCTGCCGCAGCCAGGCCTGGTCCACCAGGAACACCCCGGCCCACGCGGCCAGCCCGATGCCGAGCAGGATCAGAAAGGACTCGAACGGCCCGAGGAAGTCGGGGGCCAGCAGCACCAGGTACACGGTACCACCCACCATCGTCGCCGCGTCGACGACCACCGACTTGTAACGCTGGACGGGCACCATCAGGTTGAGGAGGTTGAGCCCGGAGGAATAGAGGCTGAGGTCGGCCTCCACGACGAGCCCCGCCACCGCGGTGACCAGATAGGGTACGGTCATCCATGCCGGCAGGGCCTGCCCAATGGCGGCGATGGGATTGGCCGCCGCCGCCAGTTGGGGTGCCCGGGTCGCCAGCAGGAGTCCCGTGAGCATCAGTCCGAGCAGCGGCAGGGCCGCCCCGGCGGTGGTGCCGAGCACGATGCGCCCCGCGGGCGTCTGCCGCGGGATGTAACGGCTGTAGTCGGCGGCGGTGTTGCACCAACTCAGGCTGGTCCCCGCCACGACGATGGACAACGCCGGCAACACGCCCGTGGCGAAGGGTCCGGGCGGCCGGTGGGCCAGTGCCGCCCAGTGGGTTCCGGGCAGGAGCAGCGCGGCGACCAGCAGCGTCAGGGCGCCGAACACGTAGCCGGCCCAGCGCTGCACGACGACCAGGGTGGCTTGGCCGAGCAGCCCGAAGGCCACCACCAGGGCCGCCACCACCCCGAGCGCGGCCAGGGCCAGGGCCGGTCCGGGCAGCGGGATCAGGCCGCCGAGCAGGCCCGTCAGGGCCATCGTCGCCACGGCCACGGTCACGGCCTCCCAACCAAGGAGCGACACCCAACTCACGGTCGTTGGCAGCAGGTTGCCATAGGTCCCGAACACGGCGCGGGAGAGGGTCATCATCGGTGCGGCCCCGTCCCGGCCGGCGACGGAAAAGTAGCCGACCAGCACGAAGGAGAGGCTGCCGAGGCCGATCACCAGCAGGTCCTGGACCAGGTTCAGCCTGAAGCCGACCACGATGGCCCCGTACAGGACTCCGAGGATGCCGAGGTTGGCGGCGAACCAGATCCAGAACAGGTCCCAGACCGTCCCCACCCGCTCCCGTTCGGGGATGACCTCCAGGCCGTGGCGCTCGACGCGCCAGGGACGATTGCCACTGCCGGGTGCGCTCTCCACAGGTATGTCGCCTCCTTCGCTCGGTGCCCGCATCTGGGGGAGACGCCGGTGCCGCCGCCTCACTCCCCGAAGGCCACGGCCTCCATGCCGGCGTCCTGGAAGTCCGGGCGCAGGGAGGGGCCGAGGTATCCCGGTGCCCGTCCCGTCCGCGCACCCGGCGCGGGCCCGCAGCAAGCACCGGACGCCGGGTCGCAAGCCGCGTCTCAGGCCCGGCCGGAGGAAAACATATCTGCCAGGCCCTGCACCTCTGCCGCGTGCTGCGCCGCGTATTGCCGGCGTTCCTGCGTCAGGGTGAGCGTCGGGCTGGTCCTTGCCTCCTGGGCGCCCTGCGCCTGCAGGGCGTCGACCTGCGCGGCGGCCTGCCTGCAGGCGGCCGCCACGCCCTGCGGATTGTTCCACACCGGCGCCAGATCGGCTTTGATGGTTTGGCCCGACGCCTGGTCCTGATATTTGTA
>JAJZMB010000001.1:0-1956 GCA_021803205.1 Bacillota bacterium
GTGGGTATCCTGCACGCAACCATCCTCCGCCCGTTCACGTTTAATTATTCCATGGTTCCGGCGCAAGTCTGGCACACGACTGACCACGTGGCTTGGATGGCTGCAGGGGTACTGTTTTCCTATGAGGCCATCAACTACATCTTCCACCCCTGGACCAACAGCCAGAACGCCCCCAGCAGGCTGATTGGACGCGCTGGGCTTGCGATCCTCATGGCGCAGTCCTCGTACTGGTCTTTGGGGTTGATGTTGACCGTGAACAACGTCATGGTCACATATTTCTTGGCCCACTTCACTCAAGTCCACTACCAATCCGCGATCTCAGCCTTTACCGCAGCCGAAAGTATGAACCTGTGGATTCTGCTGGTCGTGGTTGTGTTTTTGCTCGCGTTGATCGGCATGGTGGTTAGCTGGGCGGCGCGGGCCGGGGAGTTGTTGTTTTTCCTCGCCATCGCGCCAATCGCTGCCATCCTCAGCATTTCCGAGCGCTTCCAGGTCTCATGGCGTTGGCTGGTTGGGGAGTTTGCGGTGGCCGCGTTTTCACAAGCGGCATGGGCATTGTCTCTGATGATTACGTTTTTAGCGATCTCTGGGGAGGGAGTTATTCCGGCAAAGACAGTGGGAGGGACGGCTGGGCAGGTGTTGATTAATGCACTCGTTGGGTTGGGGTGCATTATTGTTTCCTTTAATGTCCAGTCCAAACTCAAAGGTCTAGTGTTTGGGCAGCAGGGGACCTCGAACATCAGCCACGGGGGGGCGGAGATGGCGGCCGCGTTCGGCGCGGCGCAATTGGCCACCGGGCTGTATGGCCCCCAGATCCAAGCGGGACTAGGGGCCATAGGGATCGGGCGGTATAGCCAGTCCGGGATGAGGGCCATGGCCCAGGTGGGCGTGCGTCAGGCGCAGATCCAGAGCGAGGCCCAGTACGCGGCGCCGATGGCGGCCGCCCATGCGACCGGCCAGGTGAACGCCGCTGCGGACCCAGCGGCTCGCCAGGCGATGCAGGACGCGGAGACTGCCCAGCAGGCGGTATCGGCGGCACCACAAGTTGCCGCCGCCCAGGCCACGCGCGCCGCTCAAACGAAGGCCGCTACGCCCGTGTGGTCACCGTCTCCATTACAGCAGTCGGCCGGCCAGGCCAATGCGCGGCAAACGTTCGAGTCCATGTACGGCCCAAATCCATACACCATCGACATCGAGCCAAACCAGCAGACCGCCGTCAATCCCTACACAGGGCACGAAATCAGCCCTCTATAGGCGGCCACTACTGGGCTCAGGCACCGTGTAGTCTCGTGGTGGAGGGGGTGACCAGGTTGGCCGACGACGACATGCTGTGGTACGCGATTGGCTTGGAGGAGGGCGAGCGGCGCGCCGGAGATCGAGTTGGCGCCCGGCCGCATGTGGTGGTTGACCCTGGCCCACCGGCGCCGCCGTTGGCTTGGCCGCTCGATGACGACCTGATCCGCTTGACCGACTGGGAACTGCGCCACCTGCGGTACTGGCAGCCCGGCTTCAGCGCACGCGAGCGGCAGCGCCGGGCACGGCTGCTGGATGCCGAGGAGGCCCGGCGCCAGCGGCTGAGGGACGCCGAGGCCCTGGCCCGCGAGCGAGCATTTCTCGCTGCCCACCAAGCGCACCTTCGCGCTGCCGCCCAGGCCCGGCGCCGGGCGAGATGGGCTCGGCTGAGGGGGGTGATCCGCTGTGCGTTTGGCGCCGATCCCCGTGCCAAGGGTTGATCCGCGACGGAGCGCCTTGGACCCGTTTTTTGGGTTGGAAGGCGACGACATGATTGCGGCCGGGGGGTGCATCCTCCCGGCCCTCGCTCTCTATAGCCTCGGATCGACCACGGCGGCAATCGCGGCCGGCGTCGTCGGCGCCGTCGCGGCAGTGCCGCTGATCCTCTGGCCGCCGCAGGGTGGACGTAGGGGCTATGCCCGGTTGGTCGCTTGGGCGACCTGG
>JAJZMB010000001.1:1966-25098 GCA_021803205.1 Bacillota bacterium
CGCCGATCTACACCATGGAGGTGATATCAGATGGCAGTCGGGGACGCCGCCGTCTTCTACCCGATCCGCCCACCGCGCCCCGGTGACGCAACCATCCAAGTCGCGGACGACGCCTGGGCTGCCGTCCTCGACTTCCCGATGTTGCCGGCCGATAGCATGTCGTCCAGTGCCGCCCACACTCTGCTCCAGTCGTTTGCCAGGTTCCTGGTTGGCGGCTTTGGCCAACTGCCTCCGCAAATCGTCGTGCAACTCGTGGTCTTGCAGACGCCCCTTTCGCTGGGCGCCATTGCCGACCGATACCGGCAGGCGGCCCGCGACCTGGCGGCCACGACCCCAGGCGGGTCCGACGTGGCCTGGGCGTGGGCTCAACACCTCCAGTCCCTTGAGACCAGCGGCCTGGCCCGGAGGCGCGGAGCCGTCGTTCTCACTGCCCGCCGCCCGGCGCCCGCTCTGCGGGACCGCCTAGCAAAGCGCGGGAAGAAGCCGGAGGCCCTGGGAAGGCAGGAGGCGGAGCGGCTGCTGGTGGAGGCGGCGCGGCAGGTGATGGATGCCGGGCATGATGTTGGGTTCGCGCTGCGGGTGCTGAGCGGGGAGGAACTGGCCGAGTTTGTGTCTCTGTGGAGTAGGGGCGAGGCCCTGGGCTGCGCGGGAGAGGAGGCGGTTGACGCATGGCACGGCGGGAAGTGATCGGGACGGTGCTGACTGTGGACCAGCCCGCCGAAAAGCGAGGGTGGGGCTGGACGCCCGCGGGTGTCGAAGTCGGCGCTGACCACTTGGTTATCGGGGACCGTGCGGTGCAGGTCCGCGAGGTGGCAAGTTGGCCGAGCGCGGTTGCGTCGGGCAGTGTCTCGGACGTGGGGTTGGTCGGGGAGTCGGCACTGGTCCTGGCGCTGGCGCCGGTGCCAGCGGAACAGGTCAACGCGGCGCTCGACCGGGCGCTGCCGCGCCAGCAGAGCGCCGCGCGCGAGGCCCAGAAGCGCGGCACGGTGGATATGGAGACCCAGCGGCGCATCCAGGATGCGCTGGCGCTCAAGGAGGCCATCGCGTCTGGGCAGGTCCGGCACTTTGATTGCCGGGTGTCCTCCATCTACTGGTCGGACAACGCGGATGCCGCTCGGACAGCCGGGGGCATCGCGCAGCGCCGGGCCAGGGAGCGTGGGATGGACCTCGTGAGCCTGCGGCACTCGCAGGCGCCCAGCTACCACGGGGCACTGGCTGGCGGAAAGCCCGTCCTGCGCGGGCTGCTGCTTGACCAGCAGCAGGCGTCCAGCCTCTGGCCGTTCACCGACGAGGATCTACTTGACCCGAACGGGCTCTGCCTGGGGATCAACGAGAGGACGGGGGCCCCTGTCCTTTGGGATCCGCGTCTACCCGATGTCGGGCATGCCTGCATCACCGGAGATACGGGCTTCGGCAAGACGGTCACGTTGAAGGTCATTGCCTCCCAGGACTGCCTCTTCGGCCGACCGGCTCTCCTGCTGGACCCCTCCGCGAAGAACGAATACCGCGGGTTCGCGGAGGCCCTGGGCGGGGTGTACCTGCCGCTGAGGCCCAGCGGTGGGGACCACATCAACCCCCTGGAGGTGCTGCCAGACGGGCAAGCCATCCGGCAAGGGCACACCCCCGAGCACGCAGACGGGCGCCCGATCTCCGAACGCGTGGTGGCGGTCAAGCCAATCATCGCCGCCCTGCTCGGGGAGGACCTGGAGCATGGACCCGCTGATGCCGTCCTGGAGGCGGCCTTGCAGACCGCGTACCGGGTGGCGGGGTTAGCTGACTCCTGGGGTGGCTGCTTCCGCTCCGCCACAGATGCCCTCGGCGGCATGGCCTGGGCTCCTACCGCGCTCTGGCCTGTCCTTTCGGACGTGCGCAAGGCCCTCTCCGAGAGCCCAGACCCCGAAGGCCCCCGGTACGCCCGTATGCTCGACCCGTACTGTGCGGGCGGGAGCAGCGACCTGCTGGACGGTCAGACTACCGTGCGGCCGAACGCGCCCGTTGTGGGGATCGGCGTCAATGAGGTTATCTCAGCCGGAGGCCGCTTCTCCCGTGCCGGTTACGCCACGGTGATCGACTTCGCCGCGCGCTACTTCCGCTCGCGCCCCGAGCCCTTCAAGACCATCGCGGTGGACGAGGCCCATAACCTCCTGGCCGATCCGGTCATGGCCCGGTGGCTCGAACGGCAACTGCGAGAGGCGCGCAGGGCCGGTGTGACTGTCCTGGTCATCAGCCAGGGGGTGGGGGACTTTTTGCACGCGCCTGCCGGGCGAGCGATCTGGCAGAACAGCCGGGCCAAGGTGTATATGCACCAGCCGGCAGGCGATCTCGGGGAGGCCGCGACTCAGATCGGGCTCGACCCCGCGACCCTTGCCGAGGCCGCTCACCTGCCGATAGGGCACGCCATTTTGCAGGTGGGTGACCGGACCTTGGCCGTTGCCGTGCAGGCCCCGGTCGCACTTGAACCTCTGCTGCGGAGCGACGTGGCGTTCACAGCGGCCCAGGGAAAGGAGGGGTAATCGGTGTGGCGAGCAACCGAAATCGCGGGGCTCCTGATGATCGGGGTGGTGGTGGCGGCCTTTTTGGCCATCCAGCACGTATGTGACCCCGCCTTCACAGTCTCCCATTACCTGGCGGCCTCTCACCCCTGGGCCGGCGTGTTCGCCTCTTGCTCGCTCCACGGCACCGCCCCTCCCTGGCTCCACCACATCCTGGCCGACATCCTCGCCGCCGCCCTGATTACCGGGGCGGCGGTTCTCGTTTGGGCGGGGTGGCGGCTGGCGCGGCGGCAGGCGCAGGCGCGGCAGATGGTCAGTGTTCGCATCCTGCTCAGCCGGGACGACGTGGCGCAGCCGCTGACGGTTTCCGCCATGCTCGACGCCTGGGCACAGGTCAGCGAGAACCGTTACCTACCGTGGCTGCAAGGCAATGACCCGGTGGCGCTGGACGTGGTGCGAGACCAAGAGGGCAGGCTTCTCCTCTATATGCGTAGCACGCGCCGGACCGTCGGCGCCCTGGAGGCCCGGCTCCGGGCGACCTGGACCTCCGTGCGCACACACCCGGAGCCGGTGCCGGCCGTTGAAGGCGCCTATGCCGCCCAGGTGACGCCGCGCTACCGAGACACGGCCCTGCGGGGGTTCCGGTCCTACCGCGACTACAGCCACGCCGTCACTGAAAGTGTGTTGGCTGTCCTCGACGAGGCCGAGAGCCCGGCGCACCTCCAGTTCGTGTTATCGCCGAGGAGCGCACGCTTCAACCGCCAGGCTGAGCGGCGGCAGAAGCGGTACGAGCAGACGGCCATGGCCCGCGCGGCGGTTGACCCGGCGCAGGGCGGGCTGGGCATGGGCGAGCAGGCTCAGCTTCAGGGGGTGACCAAGACTGCGGGGCGCCAGTGGTGGAGGACCGAGATCCGGGTCGCGGCGGGCAGCATCTCCACCCTTCAGGCCATCGTCGGCGCACTGAACGAGGCGGCGGCAGAAAACTCCTGGCAGTATCACCGCGTCTGGCAGTCGCGCGTCCACCGGGCCTGGGAGTCTTGGCGGAGGACGGGCATGCCCGGGGTGTGGCCCATCATCGGCTGCACGTCGCTCCCTGGGGTGTTTCTCGCCACCTTGTGGCAGTTGCCGAGTGCGAGACTCCGGGTCTCTGGCCTGTTGCGGGAGCCGACCCGGAGGGGGCCGGCGCTGCTGAGCATCCCCACGGACGGGGGCCGGGATGGGGAACAGCCGAAGGGCGTTGTGCCCGTGGTGGATGAGGCGGGGCGGCGGATCCTCCTACCCGCAGAAGACTTGTCCGCCAACGCCCTGGCCGTTGGATCCCAGGGCAGTGGCAAGAGCACGGTGTTGCGCCGGTACTGGGCGTTCGCGGCCGCCCGGCCCGACTGGGCCGGGGTGCTGTTGGACTTCAAGGGCAGCCTGGCCGAGGCTGCTAAGGGCATCGTGCCGGAGGGGCGCCCGGTCGTGTGTTGGGACGTGGGGCATCCGGCCGGGTGGGGCTATAACCCCTTCGTTGGCGCCAATCCCGCCGACTGGGACCTGACGGTGGACAGGATCTTGTACGCGATGAAGCAGGCGTGGGCGGATGGGTCGATCATGGCCAGGTCTGAGGACTTTTTGCGACATGCCCTCGCCGCTACCGTCTTGCTCGGACATGAGACGCAGGGATTCGCGTTCACCCGCCGGGTGTTGGCTGAGCCGAACACCTGGGAGGTGATTGCGGCCACTATCCCCGAGCCCACCGTGGCGGCCTGGTTTGCCGCACAAGCCGAGGCGTTCACCAACGACCCACGGGGCGTGACTTCGGGGGTAGCGGCGCCGCTGAATAAGCTCAATGCCTTGGGTTTCGGCGCCAGACGGGCGGCTGCCACGTCCAGCGACACGAGCTTGGACCTCGGCCACATCATCCGTGACCGCGGGTTGCTGATCGTGAACCTCAACGCTGGCGCGGTCGGAGACGACACGGCCGCGCTCCTCGGCATCCTCGTGCTCGCCGGGACGTGGAACGCGCTCCGGGAGCACTCTGGCACGCCAACCATGGTGGTGTTGGACGAGGCCCACCGGCTGCTGGGGGAGACGTTCTTCAGGCTCATCGCCGAAGGTCGGGAGTACGGCGCCAGGACGGCGCTGGGGCTTCAGTTTCTCGGTCAAATCGCGGATGAGCGAGCGAAGGCAACGGTCCGCGAACTGGTCCAGCACCTCTTCCTCTTCAGGAGCCAGAACGTGCAGGAGGCACAAGAACATTCCCAGTTGCTGGCACGAGTTTTCGCGAACATGATCAGCCCCAGCGAAGAAGTGCAGGACATCTTGGCCTTCACACCGGACGACCTCGTGAATCTGCCGAACTACCACTGCATTTCCCGCCTGGTCGTCGAGGGGCGCCCACAACCGGCGTTTTTGGGTCAGACCATCCGCACCGAGCCGTCCTGGTCCGGTGCCCCCTGGGGCACCTGCCCAGAGGAGTGGCTGCTGCGCGCACCTGAGCCTGAGCGGCCGTCCGTGGCTATCGAGGAGCCGCCCGCGACGGAGGCCGCGAGCGCGGCCGAACCCGTCTCCGCACCTGCTGCACCAGTGCCGGAGCCGACCGGCGGGGTGGAGGAAGGCGACGATGAGGTGATTGCGGTTATGGAGGCGCCGGATGCCAAGGTGGAGCCAGAGTCGCCAATGGAACCCGAGACCGTGGCGGCTGTGCCGGACGCCGCTGAGGCCACGACGGCGGAACCGGACGGAGCCACGGAAGCCCTGCCGGATGGTATTACGCCGGAGGACGTGAACCGAGCACGCGAGCGGTTTGGCGCGGAGGTGACCGACATGGCCTTGGCTTCGCTTCGGCGGAAGCCGCCGGGGGCAATCCGCAATCCTGCGGCCTGGCTCAACGGTGCCGCCAAGCGCATCGCAGAGGAAGCAAGTGGGGGTGGTCAGCGTGAGTAAGCCAGTGGGAGCCGTGGCCGTGGCGGCGTACTGGCGTCCGGCGTATTGGTCGGAGGTGCAAGAGCCGCCTGAAACGGATCCGCGAGTGGTTGCGTGTGGTTGGGCGCCAGGGACTCACGGTGCTGACGACAAGGGCTTCGCCTTGCAGGAGCGAGACGTGGATGTGCTGTCGCGGCTCTGGGCGGCGGGCGTTCTGAGCACGGAACACCTTCACCGCCTGCTGTTTCAGGCGGTCACAGACCCGTCCATCGTGTCTCGGCGGCTTCGCCGCCTCTGGCAAGTGGGGCTAGTCCGGCGTTATCGGCCCCACCTTGGGGAGCGGGGCATGGGGTCCGCTCCCTACCTGTGGCGTCTGTCGCGCCTGGGGTTCGACGTGCTCCGTGCCATGAGCCCTCTCTGGTGGGCGGCCCGGTGGCCGAAGGCGAAGTGGGACGCCCGCCAAGAGGAGCGAGAACCCAGCCTGGATATGCTGCACTCTCTCTTGGTGGCTGACATCGCCACGTGGGCGGTCAAGTACCACAGCCGGGAGTGGGTCCACGAAAGCGAGCCGGCGTGCCGGGTCAGTGCGGGGCGAGTGCAGGAAGGGGCGCGGGTGAAGGAGTTGCGGTTTTTGCCCGACGCGATCCTCACCGCGCAAACCGACGGAGCGCCGGACTGGTACATCGAGGTCGAGCGAGCCGCATACCTTCCGACGTGGAGGCAAAAGGTGGAGGTCTGGGATCGGTGGGCAAAAACCCATACGGCACGGGGACGGGTGCCGGCCCAGATCGTGGTCGCGGGATTTTTGCATGACACCCCCCAGCGCCGGGAGCGCGGGATCGTGCCACTGCTCCGCGTGGTGCCCGAGGCACTGCGACCGCATATGCGCGTCCTGGACCTGGAGGCGTGGGACCAGACTTCCCCTGATCCACAGATGCGCTCTGTCGCTGATTTGGTCCGCTGACGCCTGCGCGTCTGTATTGGCCGACCCCGGCGTTGGCTGAGCCCGGCGTTGACTGACCCCGGCGTCGGTGGCTCTAAAGAAGGAATCAGCCAGCCGATCCACGCAACACAACACCCGGCCAGCGGAATCAGCCACCGCAGGAATCAGCCAGCAGCCGGAACCCCCCGCCGCCCCGCCAGGCCATGGCGCACACCGGACAGCGCCACCTATCCCCCCCCACGCATCGAGGAAGTGTCCCTCCCCCTATTCGCTACGCTCATGCCCTTCGGGCACGGGGGAGGGACACTTCCTCGACCGCCACACACTGACGTGTGTGGCTTGCGTGGTGGGGGGTGGCGCTGGAAACCAAAGACAACTGAAGACTGTGCGGTATCTGAGGCGGGGCGGCGGGGGGTGGCGGTCGAGGACACAAGGGACAGGGGGTGGGAGAAGCAGAGAGCAGGGAACCAGAGACAAGAGACAGGGAAGGGAGCAGGGAGAGAAGACAGGGAGCAGGAGACAAAAGCAGAGAGCAAGGGACAAGGACAAGGAACCGGAGCCAAAGACAGGAGACAGGGACAGGCAGAGACCGGAGCAAAGGGACAAGAGACAAAGACCGGAGCCAGAGCATGGGACAGGGAACCGGAGCGGGAACTGGGGCAAAGAGCAGAAGGCAGTCCGGGAGGTGGGGTGCGTGAGCGAAGGCGGTAGCGAGGGCGTGAATCCGGTGGGTCCGCGGTCTGTCTGGCTGATTGGCGATGCTCAGGACTGGGTAGCATCAGCGGTTATTGACCAAGACCTCTCTGCACGTTGGGCTGCAAGGTCTGAGGAGGTGCCGACCAGTCCATCCAAGTCCGACGCGGGCATCCTGGTCCTTGGCCGAAACGAGCCCATCCCGGCAGACCTCCTGGCCCAACTGGCCCCAGTCTGGACCGTGATCCAGTCCGGCCCGGGTTTTGGCGGCCGGCGAGTGGAGCGAGCGGCAGCGGCAGCCCTGTCGGTCATTCCAGGCACCCGGTTCGTGCCGTTGCCGGACCTTCCCTGGACGGCCCGAGCCCGAGCAGCCGGTGTTCAGACCCGGGAGAGCCTGGCGGAGATCCTTGCGAGCCTTGGGCTGCCCGGTGTTATGGGTCCGGGGCACCTGCCCGGCGCGGGGCGCCGGAAGACCGGGTGATGGGAGGTGATGCGCCGTGCTAGAGCAGGTCTGGGCCGACATGACCGAGGCGGGACGGATGGGGATGGTGCTCGTCGCGATCCTGCTCGTGCTCGTCATCCCGGTTGCCGCGGGCTGGCGGACGCCGCTGGCGCTTGGCGTCACGCTGACGGCCGGGTTCCTCGGCATCGCCTTCAACGTCGCGGCGATGCTCGGGTACTGACCGGAACCGGGGGCACCGCCGCCGCGTTCGGGAGCGTACCCGCCGTCGCTTCTGGTCAAGGGTGCGCCGGTTCCCGGCCGGCCTTGCCGCCCTTGACCTAGCCGCTCATGGCGGGTGTACGGGGGGAAACGGCGGCGAGGAGAAGGCGCCGCCGCTCTTCTGAGCGTGCCCGCCCTGCCTTTGGCGTCAAGGGTCCGCCGGTTCCCGGCCAGTCTGCGACTGCCCTTGACGCCGCGCGGCGAGGCGGGAGCGAGGGGTGAAACGGCGGCGCAGGGGCGAATACCGCAGCAGGGCGTGCGGCCGTAAGGGCAGGCCCTGTTTCCGGGCACCAGTGGTAAACCACCCGCGAATACACCACTCAACGGAAGAGCCGAGCGGGTTCCGGCGCCTTGGAGCCCCGGTTTGGTATTCGCCCTGTCTGTGACTTCCCCAAGAGACAACTACCACGATGTACTCTGAAAGCGACCCAGAGCGCATGGCTCTAGGGACCAAGCGCGACTACCAAAGGAGGTTTGCGACGTGGTGTTGGCGGTCGATGTCGGGTACGGGTACACGAAGGCGGTTGCGCAGAACGGCCAGCGGGCATCGTGGCCGACCACGATCCGGCGCCGGGAACCCGGCGGGGAGCGGCTGAGCGCCGCCCTGGGCGCGGGGGCGGACGGGCACACGGTGCGGATCCGCCCGTCCGGAGCCACGGAGCCGGTCTGGTACCAGGTCGGCGAAACTGGCCGGCGGGCCTGGGCGTCCGACGCGGCGGAACGTGCGGGCTACGACGTGCAGGTGTTGGCGGCGGCCCGGTTGCTGGCCGGTGTCGGTGACGTGGACGTGCTGGTGGGACTGCCGCTCGCCCTGTGGACGCAGCCGGGCCAACGGCGAAACTTGCGGGATTCCCTGGAGGGCCGGACGGCCATCGTCGGGGTAGACCGGGAGCCGGACGCTGCCGTGACGCTGCGCTCCGTCCGGGTGCTGCCGCAGGCGGCGGGGGCGTTCCAGTACGCCCTGCGGAAAGACCCGAGCCTGGCGTTACGCCCGGTCGGTTTGATCGACGTGGGGTATCGCACGACCGACTACCTCATCATGCGGCGTGTCACCAGTGGGCTCGCGCCTGACGAAGCGGCCTGCGGGTCAGTGGACCTTGGGGCCGGTCTCGTGTTCGAGCGCATCCGTCAGGCACTGACCGAGCAGTCCGGGGTCCTTGTGCCAGAAGGCGCGGTTGAAGACGCCATCGCCCACTACTCGGGTCGGCTATATCTCCAGGGCCGAGAGGTGGACGCCGGGGTGAAGGTCGCCGAAGGGATGCGGACACTGGCGGGCGAGGTCGCCGAGGAGATCCGCCGCTCCTGGGGAGACCGGCTTGGGCTTCTTGGGGCTGTGCTGGTCTGCGGGGGCGGCGGTGAAGCTCTTGCACCACACCTTCAGGGCTTGCACCCGCTCGTCCGAGCGGTGCCGGACGCCCTGTGGGCCAACGCCCTCGGCTTCCTGGCCATGGCGGGCGCCGCCACTCCGGTTCCGGCGGGGGTGTAGCGGCATGGCCGGGAAGCGTGACGCCCCGTTGGCCGTGCGGCTCGACCAGGAGTCGGCCGCCGCGCTGGACGTGCTTTGCGCCCGGTGGAAGTGCGGTAAGGCCGAGGCCATCCGGCGGGCACTCCGGGACGCGGCCGAACGCGGGGACGGGATGCGTCCGGTGCTGGATGCCTTGGCGCGGATCGAGGCCCGGTTGGAGTCTGGGGTTCCCGCGGCGGGTCCGTCCGAGATTGGGGCCCCGGCAGACGCGGAGGCGCGGTGTGCGGCTGACGCGACGAGTCAGACGCTCGCAGCCTGGGCAATGAGGGAGGACTGAGTGATGGAGGACCGAGTGCTCCGCGTGCGGCTGGACCCGGCGACCGAACAGGCCCTGGCGCGGTTGACCCTCCCTGGGCAGTCGGAGGAGGATGCCGCCCGGATGGCGATCCGGGTGGCTGCGCGGGTTCCCGAGATCGTGGATCTGGTCAGGGCAGGAAAGGACCACCGGATCGTCATGCTGGATGCAGCATTCGAGGAGGGGTGATGAGGATGCAGTACGCAGCGAGCCGCTATCCCGGCGTGCCGTACCGTCCGCTGCGCCGTTGGCGACCCTTGTTTTTGGCCTGGTGGGCCGTGGCGGCGGCGGGGACCTTCGCCATCGCGCGTCTGCATGACCACGCCACCTGGCACTACCTGCTTGTCTGGTCCCCTGCGCTGCTCGGGTTCGCGGCTGCGCTGGCTATGGTGGAGCAGAGCACGTGCCTCTTTGCTGGCGGGATTGTGGCGCTCTTCGTGCCGCGCTGGAAGCAGGTGTCTGGACCACTGCTCGGGCGTGGGTTGCTCCTCGGTCTGGTGACCGTGTTCCTTGTAGTGCCAGCGGCGTTGGTCATCTTTTCGCTGGCTACCCATCCCGGATGGATGCACCCAGTATCACAGGGCGGCGAGCCGCTGTACGGAGCCGCGCCTCCCCCGCTGGGTGGGTGACAGGGAGGGGGCAGAGGGGCAATCGGGTGGGGTCTTTAGCGCGGGTCTGGGCCGCCGGGGATGGAACCGGCGGCCTTTCCCATTAAGGAGGTGAGCGGGTGGACGGGGACGGGCTGAGCAAGATCGGGGCCATCATCGCAGCGGTCGTAGTCGCGGTGTTTGTTGGGTTGGTTGTGTTGGCGGGCGCCGTTGTCAGTGTCGTTGCCGGCGGAGCAAAAGGAGTGAGTCCCCAGGCCCTGACCCTCCTCTGGCTACCCGAGGTCCAGCAGGAGGCCAGGGCGGCCGGCATCCCGTCCGCACTGGAGCTTGGGGTGATCCAGCAGGCCAGCGCGGGCAACTATTTGACGAGCACGGCGGCAGGCGGCGGCAGCACCGACGCCGGACTGGGGCAGATCAACTCGGGAGCATCCCCGGCTGACGCCGGGTGGACGGCGGCCGGGCTGACGGCGAACGACCCGTATAGCTCAGCGCTGAACATCGCGGCGAGCGTCCACCTACTGGCGGGGGATGTGGCGAAGGCCGGGGATAGCATCGCGCAGGGCCTCGGCACCTACGCCGCCAGCATGGCGGGAACCGGAGGGACGCCCGCCACGACCTTTACCCCTGGCGTGCTCAGTGCGGCCAACGGGTTCGAGACCGGACCTCGGCTGTATGCCTGGCCGGTCGGTGGCGAACAGAAAAAAGGCGTACTCGGCTTCATCGGCGGGGGCCAGTGGCTGGCTCCTGCCGTGAACGGCAGCGGAAGCACATGGGTGATCGTCACGGCCGAGGCCCCCGTTGGGTCACAGCGCACCTATGGCGGCCAGACCTGGACCGGCCTTATGCCTCCCAATTCAATGACCGCGACGGTCAACGGGTCCCAGGTGACGGTGCAGCCGTCCTCCGCCGCACCAAAGGCCCTCCAGCAGGCAACGCCGCCGTCTTCCTCTTACTGGTGGCTCCCGGTCCCAGTCAGCACCTCGGCCCCCGCGACCATCCAACTGACGGCGACCTGGACGTACACCGTGACCACGCAAACCGACGTGCCCTACGCCTGCGGCCAACAGACATGCTTCAAGACCATCCAGCACACCAGCACCAAGACTAAGACCGCGAGCACCACCTTGGCCCTGAAGGGGGATGGGTGACATGCCGAGCGAGCCTGTGAGCGTCCGGTGTCCCCTGTGCCATGCCCCACTCGTGGTCACCGAGCGCGGCTGGCGGTGCGCCCGGTGGGCGCCAAAACTCGGCCGCTGTTCATTCTCCATCGTCCGCAACTGGCAAGGGACCAGGCTGCACGAGGACGACCTGACCGTGCTCTGCACCACCGGGCGGCTCTATTGGCCGACCCGGCTTGGGGCGCCGGGATGGTTCGCGGTCAACATCGACGACCCACTCTGCGGCTGCACCTGGCGCCCTGGGAGGAACCCGCCAGAGCCGGTCGGGATGCGCCGGCCCTCTGCAGGGCCCCAGGCCAAGCCCCAGAGCCTCTTCGCCACGCGGACGACCGAAGGGAGTGACTGAGACATGGCAGCGACCGAACCCCGCCCGGTCTTCCTCGTCGGGGTCCCGCCCGAGGTCGAGCAGGCGCTCCGGTATCACCTGTCTGGCCGCACTCTGGCGGCCGCCGAGACCCTGGCTGAGGTCCAGGCAGACGCGGACGCGGTGATTGTCTGGGTGGCCGGCACGGCCGCCTGGGAATCCGCCCTGAACTGGTCCGCGGGCGCGCCGCTGAGCCTCCGCCGAATCGCGCTGGTCGCCCACACCTTCGCGCCCGACCCCTTCAGCGCGCCCAAGGCCCGCGAGGCCGGGCTGGAAGCCTACGTCCCCGCGACCCCAGCCGATCTCCCCCTCCTTCTTGGGGCCGAACGTCATTGGTGGGCACCGGCCGGGTCGGAGACCGCCCAAGGCGGCGTCCCGGCGGAACCCAAGGTGATCGAGCGGGTCCAGGTTGTGGAGCGAGAAAAGATCGTGGAACGCCGGGTGGCAGTTTCGACCCGGCCGGCGCTGGTCGGGGTCGCCGGTGCCTGCCCCGGAGTGGGCACGACCACCCTTGCAACGGCCATCGCCGGGTACCTGGCCCGGTCGGGCCACACCGTGGCGCTGGCCGAGGCCAACCCGGCCCCGAGTTTGCGCATCTTGGCCCAGTGCGGCATCGGCGAGCAGTGGGTACCCGGTGTCGTGGTCTACCCAGAGGTCAACCTTCAGGCCATCCGCGAGATCGAACAAAGCCGCCGGGCCGCCTACATCATCACCGATCTCGGAGCCGCGCCGCGTTCCGTGCTGAGCCAGGTGGACGCGGACCTGGTGCTGGTCTGCCTGCCGTCGGACGTGCACCGCTGGCCCCGCGTGCGAGGCTGGCTCCATCAGGCAGCCGATGCCGCCCGCGCCTCCAAGGCCGACGACCGCACCATAGACGCCGCGATCCACCAGGACCAAGCCCTGCCCCGGTCGGCCCGATACGTCCTCCTCTCGCCCCACCCCAAAGACCTGCGGGACCTGAACGAGGCGTGGGAGGCAGAGACCGCGAGGTGCACGACCCCGCCCGAGGTGCCGCAGGCCGTCCCGATAGCGGACCGGACTCAGTTCCCGGCGGGTCACCGCCACCGTGACGAGGCACTGGACGCCGCCCTGGGTGAACTGCTGGCCCCCGTGTTGCCCGACCAGCCTGCACCACGGAGGAGCATCCTGGCGGGCTTCCGGCCGCGCCCAAAGCCCCGCCGTCTCCCACCGGCTGAAGCCCAGGCCCCCGAGCCAGCCCGGCCCAACCCGGCACCGGCACCTCGGGCACCGGCGGCGAGGGCGGGTGGGCAAAGCATCACCGTGAAGGTCGGCCATGGGGCCGGGGTCCTGGACCGGATCGAGGACATCCTCGCGACCGCCTGGCGGCTGGCGCTGCTGGCCGCAGCGGCATACGGGGGCATGTACGTCCTGAGTCGCATCCCCGGCAGCCCGTCCTGGGCCGCGCATGGGTACACCTGGGTGCACGGCATGCTGCTCACGGGCTGGCGAGCCGTGGGCGGGCACTGAGCCGGAGCGGCATAGGGGGCAATCGGTGGGGTTCGAGACGGCCCGCCTGGGAGACCGGGCAGGCTTCGTGCTGCCTGCAGAGAGACGAGCACGAGTTACTGTCAACAAAAGGAGAGATAAGACATGGCGGCGGTGTTGGCGACACGGGTGCAGCGAGACCGAGAGCGAGAGCAGGCGCAGGTCGAGCGGGCGCGACGGCGCGTCGCGGGGCTGCGCGAGGTAGAGGTGGCCGTCGTGCCGACCGCCGAGCGGGTGGACCAGGAAGTGCGCGGGGCGATGGCGGGGCACCTCGGCGAGGTCTTGACCGTGCGCGTGGGCCGGGGGGCGAGGAGCGAGACAGTCACCGCCCGGATCACGGCGCTCTATCGGTGTGGGGCGCTGGGGCAGACGGAGCACGGCATGCCCCTATGGCTGCCCTACCGGGACCTGTACTGCGCCTACGCCGTAGTGCTGGAGCCGGCCGGGGTGCGGGACGCGGTTCAGCGGGCCGCCGGGCGGCTCCGGCGCGGGGCGCCGAGGGGGGATGCCCGATGAGCGCCCAACAGCGGCGGGACCGCCGGAGGTTCGTGGCCTTTGCCGCAGCCGGCTTCGTGGCGGCCGCCGGGGCCATCCTTTATGCGGCGAACCCGTACCGATCCACGACCACCACCACGACCGAGACACAGACCCGTGGCCTGGCACCACCCGGCACGCGCACGGAGCGGGTCGGCTACTGCACTGACCTCGCGACTTGGAAGCGATACTGCTACGGCAGGACGGGTTTCGCGCAAGCCGACCTGAGTGCGGGCGAGGCGTACCCCGGCGAGCCGGTCTACCTCGCCCTCGCAACCGTGGCCGGGACGGCTGGCGGAATCCCGGTGGCGGAGGTTACCACCGCGAGCGCCACCCCGAGCGTCCGCGTCCAGGCCGACGGGGCGCAGGTACGGGCAGTGTGGCCCGTTGCGACGTACACCTGGTGGCTGCAAAACCTGACCGGCGATCAGACCATCGCCTTTTCTCCTGCACCACAAAGTCCAGGGTTGGCCTCGTTGCCGGCCTGTGTGAGCAACACGTTGGCCTGTCACGCGCCATCGGCCTTCGGCGTCTGGGCTCTCTCCTACTCCCACCCGGGCGACTACATCGTGACAGTGGGGTTTCCTGGGACAACCGACACCATGACCGTCCGTGTCTTGCCGTTTCCGGCCGGGGTGGGTCCGGTGCACTATCCCGCGCCCAAGGACCCGACCATCCCGCTCGGGCTGACCTGGAGAGGGGTAGCGGCAAGGTCGTTTGCCCCCAAGGCTGCTCGACAAGCGGCCCTGAGCGGGGCTGAGGCGTGGACGCACGACGCCACCTGGAGCATCACCGGGCAGAGCAACCACGGAAGCATTGACCAGAGCGGCACAATCAGCCTTGGGCAGCGGGGACCAAATGTGCCGTGGCAGTTGCACCCTGACGAGAGCGGGCGGGTGGATGAGGCGTATCACCTTGCTGCCTATCCGCCGGCTGCGTCGCCCGACGCGCCTTGGTACATGACCCTCTCGCCTCTGTTCCGGGCGGGGGTGAGCATCGGCCAACTCGTGGCGGGATTTGGCGTTTCGCAGGCCACCTACACGGCCACGGTGACCATCTCCAGGGCAACCCCGCTCCTCGCCGCGCTCTTCCGGCCCGGCGCAGTAACCTGGCCTTGGGGGTCCCGTCCACGGGACTGGCGCTGGTTGGTCGCGGGTGGGTCCCTGGCCGCGTTCGCCCTCGCGCTGGCCCCCTGGCGCCGCAAGCGCCGGTTGGGGGCAGGGACGGTCCAGGTCCAGACCCCGGAGCCGGAGCCCGAGGCCCCAGCGGCTGCGCCGGAGACGGAACAGGACCCGCCAGGAGGTGATGCGTGATGTTCCGCGCACTCGGCATCGTCGCGCTGGCGACCTCGGCCTGGAGCACCGTGGTCCTGCTGGTGTACCTGCGTAAGCCCGGTCAGGCCGACTGGGACGCCTGGCGGATGCTCGCCATCAGCACCCTTGGCGGGGCGCTGTCTGGCGCCGCCCTGCTCCTCCTCGGCTGATGCCAGCGGGGTCCCTCCCCACGCCGGGGCGGGGCCCCTCGCGGCGGGCCGATGAAGCCCCAAACACCCCAGGTTCAAGCAGTACCTTCAAGACGAGGAGATGATGCGTCATGCGGTCTTGGTTCGCGCGGTCTTTGGCCGCCATGGCGGCGGCGGCCGTCCTGGTCGGCACCGCGGTTCCCGCCTTCGCCGATCCGGCCGCGCATTTCAGTGACTTCCAGCCGGCCGCCTGGTGGGCCACGTCCGTCCAACTGGCGGCCGACCTTGGGGTCTTGCAGGGATTCCCGAACGGCACGGTCCAGCCAAACGCGCCGGTCACTCGGGCGCAGTTTGCCACGATGCTGGCGCGGGCGGCAGGGTACGGTGCTCCAAAGACAGTCAGCGCGGCCGGGTTTTCGGACGTGTCCACGAGCGACTGGTTCGCGCCCGGCGTCGATGCGCTCACGGCGGCGGGGATCATCAAGGTGGCCGATTACCCGACCGACGCCTTCGCCCCGAACGCCAACATCACCCGTGGCGCCATGGCGACGTGGATCGGCCGTGTGCTCAAGCAGCGCGGCGTGCCGCTTGCGGACCTTGGGACGCTTGCTCCCATGACTGTCCTGCCGGAGGGGGCTCTCCAGGCCGCCGCGCCGAAGCCCGGCGAAAATCCGGTGTACGCGAACATCGGCTTTGCATCAACGCCGCTTCCGGCTAAGGTGTCCGCCCAGACCTTCACCGATGTAACTGCGGCCACACCCCACGAGGCGTGCATCATGGAGGCAGCCCGTTACGGTGTGATCGACGGGTTCCCGGGCGGGACGTTCCAGCCGAACGCGGACGCCACCCGGGCGCAAGCGGCCAAGGTAATCGACATCTTGGTCAACGAACTCGCGGGGTCCAGCACGCCGACCATAGCAACTCTCGAAGCGGCGGCGACGCGATACCTCGACACGATCAGCAAGGTCGAGCAGGCTACCCCCACCAGCGGAACAGTGACAGCCCAGGACGTGTTCAGCCGATTCCTGGGCGACGGCATCCAGAACTACGCGGCGCAGTGGGCGGTGATTGGCCCTGGTGAGCCCGTCGCCGGGATCGTGAGCGCCAAGAAGAACAAGTCGCTTGTGATCTACTCAGACTTCAAGGTCCAGGGGTGCAAGCCGATCTTCGCGGGTGCCCAGGTTGCCGAGGCGGATTGCGTAGTGGGTGTGCGCGCATACACAGCCAAGGGGCCCGTCCTGCCCTCGGCCTCCAACTACGGGTGGCTGGTTTACTTCATCCACGCCCGCCAGGGTTGGCTTGTGAGCCAGACGACGAGTTACTTTGACGTGCCGCCGTGGTTCCAGTCCTCTCCCTCCAACTAGCATCAGGTGCGCACGAGTGCGACGAGCCGCCCCTCCTTGGGGCGGCTTCCTCTTTATTCGGAAGGAGGACAGCGATGAAACTGCTTGGATTGGCGCTGGTGACAGCTATGGCCGTCGCGCTTGCGGCCGGGACCCGGGCGGCGGCTTTCAGCGGGTACTCGGGTGGGTTCTCCGGGGGTTGGAGCGGAGGCGGCGCCGTCACCGGCTACTCGGGTGGGGGATACAGCGGATCAGGGGGCTTGGGAAGTGGCATCAACGGAGACCAGTCGCCATATCAATCCAGCCCGGATTACGCCGGCCAAGACACCCTGACCCTCACCATCGGCGGCCAAACCGTGAGCGTCCAGGCCAACGAGTGGGCGTCGGCGACCGGCTCCACCGGCTATGGCATCGGGGGCACCGTCTCGTCTATCGCGGCAAACAACCTCACGACATCGCAACTCAGTGCCTTGCAGAGTGCGGGCTTCCAAGTCACTAACGGACAGGTGGAAATCTCGCCCACCGCCTACGGCGGCACAGAGCCCGGCGGTTCCTCCATCAACTACAACGGCGGCACCACCGACCTCTATGGAGGCAACGGCGCGCTCACGCTCAACGTCCCCGGCTCCTCGGGTGGGGGAGGATATAGCGGTGGTTCCTGCTGCACTTACACACCACCGCCGCCTCCGCCTCCACCGACGATCTGTTGCATGGCCGTGAGCCCGAACTCTGCCACTCCGGGGCAGTCGGTCACAGTCACCGTCTCGACGACAAACGCTTCTTCCGTATCTCTGTCGCTGCCCAGCGGGGGCTCCGAGTCACTTTCGGGCAGCAACTCCTGGTCCGGCACCGTCACCGCGCCGGGGCCGGGCAACTACTCACTGACGGCGACGGCCAGCGGTAGCGGCGGGAGCGCCGACACCAGCGGAAACCTCACCGTGCAGACACCTGTGCCCAGCGCTGCCTTCTCGGTCTCGCCGAACCCAGTCCAGGTGCTCGGCGCGCTCTCGTTCTCAGACCAGTCGACGGCTGGGACGGGGGCGAGCATCAGCCGCGAGCAGTGGACGATCACCAGTTCCAAGGGGCGCCAGGCGTGGAACGCTTCCTCGCCGCCCACCTGCGCCTGCTTCACGCAGCCCGGTGACGGCAACGGCGGCACGGGCCCGCAGAACGCCACCTACACGGTCACCCAGACCGTGTGGAACAACTACGGTGAGACCTCCTCAGTCAGCCATACCCTAACCGTGACGATCCCGGCACCCGGCGCGTCCTTCTCGATGTCGCCGAACCCGGTGGTCGCCGGCTGGCAGAGCGTCAGTTACCGGGACGGGTCCTGGTCGGGCGGAAGCGGACTGACGATCTCCAGCGAGCGGTGGACGATGACTGGCCCCGGCGGGACCTGGAGTGGCTCCTCGCCCTCCGCCCTGCCCACCAGCTTCACCGTTCCGGGACAGTACGCCGTGTCTCTCACGGTGACCAACAACTACGGTGCGTCTGCCGCCGCCTCGCACACGCTGACCGTGCGTGCCGCACCGACGATCAACATCTCGATCTCGCCGCAGTCGGTTGACGCCGGCCAGACGGTGACGGTAACAGGACAGTGGTCCGGTTGGGATTCGGTCAGCGTCAACCTCAACCAGCTCGGAGGGGGCACCGTCTCGGAACCCGGCACCGGCTCCATCAACCAGTCCTACGTCCTGAACCAGGCGGGCACCTACGGTGTCTGCGCGACGGGCTCCATCGCCGGCCAGACCCGCCAGGCGTGCGCTTCCACGACCGTGCTGACACCCACCGCGCCCATCCTGACCCAGTAGGCCCAGGGAACATCGGGGGTGGCTCCGCTCGGGGCCGCCCTTCGCCCTCCAGCAGTCCAGCAGGCAGTACGCTTGTTCCAGCGCACCGAGCACCAAAGATCAAGGGAGGCATGAGAAGACATGAGGATCGGTCGTCGTTTTTCGCGTCCAGCCCTGGCGGCGGTTGCCGCCGGGGTGCTCGGGTTGGGGATCGGCGGGGTTGGGCCGGGCGTTTCGGCGGCGGCGGCGCAGACCGCGAGTGCGAGTTTGACGCGGCCCGTGGTGGTGCCGTCGTGCAGTGGGACGCCCACAGTGTGTGAGGTCGGGGTGGCGGTGGGAGCGTCCGGGTTCCCAGTCAGCGTGACTTCGAGTGGCGTGACTGCGAGCGCAGGCGCGGTGCCGGCTGGCAGCTATGTGCAGGTCCTTGGCGGGGGCTCGCAAGTGGCTACGGGGCAGGCCGACAGCAAAGGTCGTTTCAGCCTCGCGGGTGCGCTGCCGGGTGGGCAAGACGTGGCGACCATCGAGTGGTCGACCAGCCCGTTCGCCGTGCAGGACGCCAAAACGGCGGCCTTTTCGTCGGTCGGCCAGACGGCTTACCTGCTAACGAGCCAGGGCACCGTTATGAGCTGGGGATACAACTGCGACAGTGAACTTGGCAACGGCACGAACGACTCAAGCGGGTGCCTCGCGGGTCCGCCGATGCCTGGGCAGACGCAACCCGTCACTGGCAGCAACGTGCCGGTGCAGGTGGCTCTTCCCTCCGGTACTTCGGTTACGGCCGTTGCTGGGGGCGCTTATGACGGGTACGCATTGACCTCCGGAGGGACGGTCTACGGCTGGGGGCGAGATGGCAATATCTGTGGGACCGCGCCCTCGGAGGCCGACTCACCCGTGGTGGTGAGCGCGCCGGCCAACGTGACGCAGATCGCAGCGGGGTATAGTTTCGTGCTCTTCCTGCGCTCGGATGGCACCGTTTGGGTGTGCGACAACGGTGCCGGCAATGGCGTCCTTGGGAACGGGACCACCGGCAGCACCACTCCCGGAGGTCCCGTGCAGGTCCAGTTCCCCGCCGGGACGACGATTACCGCTATTGCGGCGGGTGGGGGCAATGGGTACGCGCTGGACGCGACGGGGCACGTGTGGGCCTGGGGCTCGAACCCGTGGGGTCAGCTCGGCAATGGGACAAATGGCGGTGGTAGCTCGACGACCAACAACAGCGACGTGCCGGTGCAGTTGTCTGGGCTCAGCGGTGTGACGGCCATCGCCGCCGGCTCCAATAGTGCTTACGCCGTGACAAGCAGCGGAGCGGTTTACGGTTGGGGAGAGAACAGCAACGGCGACCTCGGGGACGGGCAGAGCGGGTCGGCGCAGATGTTCGTGGACGTTCCCACTCTCGTTTCCCTTCCGTCTGGGGTCGCCGTCCACACCATCGCTGCTGGGGGCGGCAACGTGTACGCCATGACATCTGCCGGTGTCTATGCCTGGGGCTCGCCGACCGGGGACGGCACCACCACCAGCAGCGACGTGCCCATAGCGGTGCCCATGCCCGCGGGCGTCACGCAAGTCACCGCAGGGCAGGCCAACGGCTACGCGCTGACCTCCTCCGGCACCGTCTACGCTTGGGGCGAAAATCAGGACGGTGAGATGGGCAACGGCACGTACACAGCGAGCGACACACCCGTACAGGTCGAGTGAGTGCCAGGGACCTCCTCCGCGGCAGCCCCTTCCGGCCCCGGCCCCGCCCGACCCGAGCCCCCCCGAAAGGAGGCCCCTCCGATGCTCACCACGCTCATCCCGCTCCTGCTCTTCTCCGTCCTCGGCCCCGCCTACGCCGTCTACCGTGTCCGCCGCGCCCGTTCTACCGGTGACCGTGCTCTGGCCGGCCTGGCGGCCGCCGTGACCGTCGCGGCCATCGCCCTGTCCGCGCAGGCGGTGGCCGCAGCGCGCACCCCGATCCCGCCCGACACGTGGAAGCCCGTGGCCGTGGCGCACCTGAGCGCGATCCGCGTCGTCGAGACGCTGCCGGCCCCGTCCAAGTAGCCACCCGATCTTCCTGTTCGAGGAGCCCCGGCGCCGACCGGCCGGGGCTCTCCGGTCCCAGCCCCGGCCTTCACGGCCGGGGAGATTTACCCGGCCCCAGGAGCCCGTAAGAGGCCACTGGGGCCGGCCGATTGTGCCCCTGACCCAGAACCCGGAGGGGAGGTGCTGGCGGTGCTGCACGGCCTGCTGGATGCCCTACGTGCGGTGGCATGGGTCCTGATCTGGCCCGTCTACGCGATCTACGTCGCCGCGTCCGTGGTGTTCGCCCTGGTCATCGTCGGCGGCATCGTCGCGACCATCCTGGCGGCCATCCCCGACCGCAAGCAGCCGGCAGCCGAGGGGCGGGACGCCCGCCCCTGACCCCGCCCGCGTCACGGAGGCGCCGGGCTCCGTCACGCGCAACGCGCGGCGCCCCGAGCCCGGCTCGGGGAATCCTCATCCTCTCGGGCGGCGCCCAGTGTGCCCTGGCCTGGTCCTGCTCCGGCAAGGGCCGGTCGAACGTGACCATATCCTCGCTGCGCTCCGGTATCCGTCCCGCCCTCCCTGGCGCTCCGCGCCCCCCTGCCTTCGCACCCGTCCACCGGGGATGGCGTCTGTCGCCTGCCCTCCCCTGGCCCCACCTGGCTCGCCCCGAGAGGTGCTGGGGGTGCCAAGGGAGGCGGTTGGTGGTGGCGACGACGGTTGGCGCGGTGACGGTGGCTGAACTGGTGAAGCGGCTGGAAGCCGGGGTGGCCGAGGTGACCACCTCCGACGGGTGGCGGGCGTATCTGGCGGCGCAGGCCAAGTTCCACTCTTACAGTTTGGGTAACGTCCTGCTGATCTTGGCGCAGATGCCTACGGCGACAAGGGTTTGCGGTTTCCATGGGTGGCTTCACCTGGGCCGGCACGTGAAGAAGGGCGAGCACGGCATCCGCATCCTGGCGCCGATGACCGTGCGGCGGGCAGAGGCGGGATCGGCTGATCGGGAGGACGAGCCCCAGGCCGTGACGCGGTTCCGGATCGTGACCGTGTTCGACATCAGCCAGACCGATGGCGACCCGCTGCCGATGCACCCGGCCCAGACGCTCACGACCGACAGCGAACGCGGCGCCTGGCTCTATGCGCGGCTGCTGGACCTGGCGCGCGCCGAGGGAGTCAGCGTCCGCACGGCAGAGGACATCCGGGGTAGCGCCAACGGCGCGTACCTCCCGTCCGCCCACGCCATCATCTTGGCCCCCCGGCTCAGCGTTGACCAGCGGGCCAAGACCCTGTGCCACGAGTTTGCGCATGCGTTGCTGCACCGCCAGACGGGCAAGCCCCGCGCAGAGCAGGAGGCCGAGGCCGAGGGAACCGCGTTCGTGGTCTGCTGCTGGGCCGCGCTGAACACCGCGCAGTACACCTTCGCCTACATCGCCGATTGGGCTCATCGCGAGGACGCGGCGGCCCTGGTCCGCAAGACCGGCTCCACCATCCAACGCACCGCCGCCAAGATCATCGCCGCCTTGGACCCGGCGGCCGAGGCCGGCAACACCCGCGAAACCGCCTGACGGTCCAAGATCAAACCGGGGGCCGGGACCGCCCCGGCCCCCTGCAGGGAGGGACCCGATCATGGCTATCCAGATCGACTACGACCGATTGATCAACGAGGCGAGGAGCACCCTGGCCGCCGCCGAGGCGGCCGGGGCAACGACCAAGGAAGAGCACCAGGCCCTGGCTGCTCTGGAGGACCGGTGGCAGGAGGCCCTGGACGCCTTGTGTACCGTGGCCCGCGACCTGAACAGCCTGGACGGCCTGACCCGGGCTGGGCTCAGGAACCGGCTCGGGCACCTGGCCGGCGGGGTCGGCTTTGGAGGGATGTTCTGATGCCACAGCAGACGACCGGGCTTGCCTACGACCGTGAAGCCGACCGATGGACCCTCCGCTCGGTGGACCTGCATTGCGGGGACGGGCTGGAAGTTCGCATCGTGGACCGCTGGGTCCCTTGCCGCGTCGAGCACGAGGACCGCCACGGCTGGGTCCTCCTCGCCGACTCCGACACCGTGCGCATCCTCCCGAGCCGCCTGCTCCCCGCCCGGCCCGACCCCAAGGACCATCGCTGGTGACCCGGCTTCCCGGCTGAGCCCGGCCCCGGCCGGGCGATGAAGCCCCGTGCCGCACCGACCCGACCAAACTGGAGGTGGTCCCCGATGAAGAACCCCAAGACCCTCGCCCTCACCGGCGCCGTGCTGGCGATCCTCGCGATCATCGTCCCCCGCCTGCCCCTGTTCGCGTCTGGCCTGGGCTCTGGGCGCCTGAGCATCGTCGGGGCCCACGCCCTGTGCTCCTCAACCCTGGGCCGCTTCGCCGTGGCGGTCAGCGGCGCCGCGTCTTCCCGGTGCGCTGCGGTCTCTGCCGCGTCTACGGCTATTGGCGAGCCTGGCGCTTGCCGGATACCGGGCCCTCGCCCCGGCCGGCGCTAACCGGCCCGCGCCGCCGGCAGCGTGACGACCCAGGCCCTGAGAGGGGGTGACGCCATCGAGCACACGCCCCGATCCGCCCCGAGGCGCCCGGTCTGGCCCCTCGCCGGGGGCTTCCGTTCCCGGTCCGTTCCCGGCCAGACCCGACCCCGAAAGGAGGTGCAAGCCGTGCAGGGCATCATTATCGGTCCCGGGGTTGCCGTGGCCACTGTCGCCGCTTTCTGGTGCCGCCGGCCGCAGACTGGCTGGGGGGTGAACGACTGGGTGGCCGGGATCCCCGTGCGCCGGGACGC
>JAJZMB010000093.1:0-20159 GCA_021803205.1 Bacillota bacterium
CCCAGGATGCGCTCGGAACACTGCAGGAGATCTTCCCCGGCGCCGTTTGCGTCTGCCGCGGCTGTGGGCGCTGCGCCTGTCACGCGCGGGGGTGAGGAGGGGGCGGTCCGGCCGGACCGCCCCCCCCTCAGGGTATGCTGGACGGATCGCATTGTCAGTAGGTCATGCCGAGGACCTCACCGCTAGCGGTGGCCCAAACCGAGACGGTCTGCCCGATCGGCGCGTCGGCAAAGGGCACGTAAGTGCCGCCGTTGTATGCCACCGCCCCGCTGCTCTGGAGCAGGACGAACGCGGTCGAGGTCGGCTCGCCGCTGCTGTTGTATTCCTGAACGGCGATGGTGCCGCCGCTGTCGGTCAGCACCTTCAGCGTACCGGTTCCGGTGGCGACCTCATTCAGGGGGGTTACGCCGGTCACGGTGTTGGTACCGGGTTGGAAGGTGACCACCGCGAGGTAACCGGGAGCCGCGGGAGCCGGCGGTAGGGCCAGTCCGTTGGCCAGGTTGTAGGTCTGCTTCTGACCGGCGCTGTCCGCGACGATCTCGTTGACGGTCTGCACGCCGGCAGTCGTCGCCTGCGTCGACTGCTGGGTGCCCTCGACCAGGACGACGGCCTGCTGGCCCACCGCGGGCAGGGCTTGGCGCGCTTGGCCCTGGGCGTCAAGGAGCAGGGTCACGGGCTGGCCGATGGCCAGGGCGCCGGCGCGATCGTCGAAGCTGGGATCCTCCACCACGGAAGTCGTCTGGCCGCCGGACTCGGTGATGCCGATGGTGACCGTGGTCGTGCTGCCGTTGCTGGTGGTGTTCAGCGAGTCGATCGTACCGCTGACGCTCTGGCGGGTCGCGTGCACGGAACGGGCGTTGGCATCACCGTTTCCACCGCCCACAAGGCTGACCGAGACCACGTCCCCCGGCTGCAGGGCCGACAGGGTGCTCTGCGCCCCGTTGAGGGTCACCACTGTCCAGGGCTGAATCGTGGCGCTGGTGACCTGGGTGTCGCTCGTGCCCGTCGAATAGGTGAGCGTGTTGTTTGTCGTGCTGACCGCGTCCACCACGCCGAGCGGTGCGGTCGGGCCGGAGGCGTAGACAGTGATTGCCTGCCCCGCGGAGTTGACGACGTAGATGACGCTGTCACCGGCTGCGAGATCGTAGGCATTGCCGACCAGGGCGCGGGCGTCCGCTCCGACGCCCGCGGCGGGGGCGTTGAGGTAGAAGTCGGTTCCTGCCCCGGAGCTCGGACTCGCCAAGGGGACGAGACTGCCGTTGCTCAGCAGTAGGCTGAAGACACCGCCATTTTGCACCGTCCAGTCGTCGACCCGCGAATAGCCGGCCGGGGTGGCGACCGAGGCGGTCGCCAGCGTTGCCGACTGGGTGGCCTGCCCGACGTTGACCTGGATGAAGTCCACCTGGCCCTGGGTATTCTCGGCCACGGTCACGCTCTCGCCCTGCAGCGTCGTGACGCTTGAACTGCCCAGCAGGTAGTAGGATGACGCGAGGGGGGCGCTGAGCAACGACTGCCCCTGGGCGTTGTTCAGGGAGATGTCGGAACTGGTGACGGTGCTGACGGTTCCGGTCCACGCGGACTCGGCCATCCCATCGCCGCCCAGGTATAGCGGCTGCCCGGTGGGGATCCCCGACGCATAGCCGCTTTGCAGGGTCGGAGCCAGCAGGGTCGCGTCGTAAATCATCTGGGCGACCTGGCCACGCGTCGCCGGCAGGTTGGCGAAGAAGGTCACGCCGTTGGCCAGGTTGAGATTGTACGCCGCCACGGTGTAGTTCGCGGGCCAGGCGGTCCCGGTCACCGCGTTGGTGTCCCCGATGGCCCGCACCAGGATGGCGGCCGCTTGGACCATCGTCACGGGGGTGTTGGGCCGGAAGCCCCCATCGGGGAAGCCGTTGATGAGCTTCTGGCTCTGTGCGTAATTGATGTAGCCCCAGGCCCAGGTCGGAATGGAACCGGCGTCGGTGAACGACGGCGTGATGTCCGCCAGCGCCTGCGCCGTGGCGGACGCCTTGGGTCCGAGCATCCGCACGACGGCGGCCGTGAACTCAGCGCGTGTAATCTTGTTCTGCGGCTGATAGGTGTGGTCGGCATACCCGTCGAGCACCCCTTCGGCCGTCAGGAACGTGATCGCCCCCGCATCCTTGTTCCCGGAGATGTCGGTGTAGGGCTGACCGGCCGCGGCTGCGGCCAGGACGGCCGGTGCCAGGCTGAGACCGCCCGCCAGGGCGGCCGCGGCTCCGACCGCGCACAGACGCACGCCGAAGCTGCGTCGCCCGGGCTGTTGGTGGGACTGCATACCCTTCGTTCTCCCTCCCGCGACTGCGTGGATCGAGGATTGCGGCGTATCCCGCCGAGCCGGTTCTTGGGCGTGGCCGCCGGCCGGTGCGCCGGACCCGCCGCCCGCCGGGGACGCCCCGGGGGACCGCCGCACCGAGTCCGGTTGCGGTGTGCCGCCGCCGGTGTCACGCCTCTGACGGGTCATGGAGACGGTCCCGGCCGAATGTGCGGGCCATTTGCCGGGAGATCCCTCGGCCCCTACCGACGCTGCGAGGTTCGTCCGGGTGGCCGCCGGTCGCGGAGATACTCCGCGATCGGCGGCGCTCGCCGTGCAACCCGTTCCCGATACTCGTTCGCGGGTGCGGAGATCGCTCCGGGGGTGACACCGATCCCACCCGGGGGGCCTCCGCCGGGAGTGTGCAGTGCCGCCACCGATTCTACATGCTCCGCCAGGGAGAGTCAGCAGGAGTCCTTTCCCCGGCACCAGGGCCGCCCGCATCGCCAGGTGGGCCTCCGCTGTGCCGTCGGTGACCTGGAAGTCGCGCCAACTCCAAACACCACGGACGGGCGGCCGCGTCCCCGACCGTGGATGCCCTTTGAGCATTGGGAACGTAGCGGCGGGAGACGAGGGCACCGCCGCTACTCCCCGCCCGATACGATCAAGACATGCCGGAGAGGTCTCCGCCCGCTCCGGCTTCGGCTTCCACGCCCTCTGTAACTCGCCAACCTGAAACCCGGCCCGCTCCGCCCGACGAGCGAAAAGCGGGATAAGGAGCTTCGTCCGTGGATTTTCCGGGGATCCGCGGAGAAGGAACCGCCGCTGCAGCGTCGAACCGCGGATGAGGGATCACATGTTCGGCGGTGGGCGTATGCGCAGCTTCCTGGCCGTGACGTGTCCGGACGACATCCTTCCGGATCTCGCGGTGGTGGCGGCAGGGCTTCCCGTGCGGGATTGGCGCGCGATCCATGCGGGGCAGCGCCATTTGACGCTGCGCTTTCTCGGCGACCAACCGGAGGGGTTGCTCCGGGGCTTGGCGGCGCAACTGGGGCCGGAGTTGTCCAGGGTGCCGTTGTTCCGGCTGGAGTTCATCGGGCTGGGGGCGTTCCCGTCCCGGGCGCGTCCCGACGTGCTCTGGGCGGGTTGCGGCGGGGATGGCGTCGCCCGGTTGCTGCGGCTCGCGGCGGCAGTCGACGCCGGGCTGGCCGCGGCCGGGCTGCCGCCGGAGGGCCGCCCGTTCCGGCCGCATCTGACGATTGGCCGCCGACGCCCGGATGTCGACCCCGCGCGGGCCGCCGCCGCAGTCGAGGCGGTGTGCGCGGCCCATGCCGGCCGGCGCTGGGGGGCGGTGGACGTGGCGCGCGTAGTCCTCTTCCGCTCGGATCTCGGTCCGGCTGGCGCGCGGCATACTCCGCTGGCGCACCTGCCCCTTGCATCCGGCGCTCACTTGGACATACCATAAAATGGGTTGCCGCCGCATGGACGGATGGTGCCCGCACGGATACGGTCGCCAGCCGCACGGCGGATGGAGGTCAGTCTCGTGACAGAGAAGGAAAAGGCCCTCGAATTGGCTCTCGGCCAAATTGAACGGCAGTTTGGCAAGGGCTCGATCATGAAGCTCGGCGAAGCGAGCAGCCGGATGCAGGTCGAGACCATTCCCTCGGGGTCCATCGCGCTGGATATCGCCCTCGGCGTGGGCGGACTGCCCCGGGGCCGGGTGATCGAGATCTATGGCCACGAATCGAGCGGCAAGACCACGGTGGCACAGCACGCCATGGCCTCGGCGCAACGCCTGGGCGGTGTGGCCGCGATGATCGACGCCGAGCACGCCCTGGATCCGGGATATGCGGGCAGGCTTGGGGTCGACGTGGAGAATTTGCTCATTTCTCAGCCGGACACCGGGGAGCAGGCCCTGGAGATCGCCGAAGCCCTGGTGCGGTCGGGGGCGGTGGATGTGATCGTGGTGGACTCCGTTGCCGCGCTGGTCCCGCGGGCGGAGATCGAGGGGGAGATGGGGGACTCGCATGTGGGGCTGCAGGCCCGCCTCATGTCGCAGGCCCTGCGCAAACTCGTCGGTGCGGTGAGCAAATCGAAGACCTGCCTGATCTTCACCAACCAGATCCGCGAAAAGGTCGGCGTGCTGTTCGGTTCGCCGGAGACGACGCCGGGCGGCCGCGCGCTCAAGTTCTACTCCACTGTGCGCATCGAAGTCCGGCGCATCGAGACCCTGAAGCAGGGCCAGGAGACGACGGGGATCCGGGTGCGGGCCAAGGTGGTCAAGAATAAGGTGGCGCCTCCCTTCCGCCAGGCGGAGTTTGACATTCTCTATGGCGCCGGCATCTCGCGCGAGGGCGACCTTTTGGATATCGGCACCGACCTGGGGGTCGTCACCCGCTCCGGTACGTGGTACTCGTACGTGAGCGAACGCTTGGGCCAGGGGCGCGAGAACGCCCGGGAGTTCCTGCGCGGCCATCCGGACCTTGCCGACGCCATCGAACTGCGCATCCGCGAAGCCTTGCAGGGCGGTCAGTTGAAGGCCGCCGCCTCCAGCGACGAGGGCGAATCGGAGTGAAGCCCGCCGCGGGCGGGCGCACGGCGCGGGCCGATCCCTGCCAGCCGCCGTTCGTCTTGGAGGCCATGCTGCCATCCCCGGACGGATCGGCCATCTCGGTGCGGGTCGCCGGGCGTACCATCGGCCGCATCGACCCCGGAGCGCCCGGCCAACTGGGTCTGCGTGCGGGTGACACGGTGGATGCGGCCCGCTGGCCCCTGCTGCGGGCGGCGCTGGCGCGCCGCGGCGCCTTCGATGCCGGCACGCGGCTGCTGGCGCGGCGGGCGCGCAGTCGCGCCTGGATGGAGCAGCGTTTGTCGGCAGATTTCGGGCCCACTGCCGCGGCGGACGCGCTGGGGCGCCTCGCGCCCTATCTCGACGATGACGCATTTGCCCGGGGCTGGGTGGAGGCGCGGTTGCGCCGAGGACCGGTGGGCCGCACCGTCCTGCTTTCCGGTCTACGGCGCGAAGGTGTGCCGGCGGCGCTGGCCCGGGAAGTGGTGGAGGCCTGCGCACCGGCGTCCGGCATGGGAGAACTCGCCCGGCGGGCGGCCGCGGAGCGCTTGGCCCGCATGCGTGGGGTGCCACCGGCGCGGGTCCGTGCCCGATTGTGGGCATACCTGGCGCGCCGTGGCTTTGCCGACGGGGTGATCGTCCAGGCGCTCCGCACGGTTCTGGAGCCATCCGGGAATGTCGGAGGCCTGTCGGAAGGCGGTGACGAGTGTTGACGTTCGCCATCGCGCCCGCTGCCGACGGGGGAGCCCGATAGTTGACAGCACGTGAGCGGCCTCATTACACTTCAATGCGACTGTGGGCCAATTTATCTACGGTGGTCGTCGTTTGTGCGTGTATAGATCGTCCGGTTGGACGCGCGGGTGGAAAAACACCGCATCGGTTGGCCTTCGAGAAAGCCCGCAGTTCCGGGCTTCTTTGATTTTCCCGGACATCCCGCGACGGATGGAAAAGACGTGAGAGAAGCGGACGGACGCGTTTTTCCCCTCCCGCCGCGGTGGGGGTGACAGGCTCTGAACGGCTTGGAGATCGGGGCCGTGGCCCTGGTCGCGCTGCTTTCCGGTGGAGTGGGGGGCTATACCGCACGCCGGGCGATCGCGGAGGCGATCCTTGGTTCGGCGGAGGCGGAGGCCAAGCGGAGGATCGAAGCCGCGGAGCGAGACGCGGAAGGTAAGCGACGGGAGACTCTGGTCGAGGCCAGGGAAGAGGTGCAGAAGCTCAGGGGCGAATTCGACCGGGATATGCGGGAACAACGCAGCGAGCACCAAAAGCTCGAGAAGCGCATCCTGCAGCGGGAAGAATTGCTGGAGCGCAAGCTGGAAGGACTGGAGCAGCGGGAGAACGGTCTCCGCCACAAGGAGGCGGAGCTGGAACAGCTGAAGACGGGTGTGGATGAGTTGCGCGCCCGCGAACTCGCCGAACTCGAACGCATCTCGGGGATGCAGCGCGAAGAGGCGAGACAGATCCTGCTGCAGGGTGTTCGCGAGGAGAGCCGGCGCGAGGCCACCCAGATTATGCGCGAGATTGAGAACGAGGCGCGCGAGAGCGGCGAGAAACGGGCGAAGGAGATCGTCTCCCTCGCCGTGCAGCGTTGTGCGGCCGACCACGCCTCGGAGAGCACGGTGTCGGTGGTGGCTCTGCCCTCCGACGACATGAAGGGCCGGATCATCGGGCGTGAGGGGCGGAACATCCGCACGTTCGAAGCCCTGACCGGAGTCGATCTGATCATCGACGACACCCCGGAGGCGGTGGTCATCTCGGCCTTCGACCCGATCCGGCGCGAGAAGGCCAAGCTCACGTTGCAGAAGCTCCTCGCGGACGGACGGATTCACCCCGCCCGCATCGAGGAGATGTTCGGCAAGGCGGAGCGGGAGATCGAGGAACTGATGCGTGAGGAGAGCGAGCGAGCCTGCGAGCAGGTCGGGGTGTTGGCCCTGCATCCTGAACTGGTACGCATCCTCGGGCGCCTCCGCTTCCGCACCTCATACGGCCAGAACGTCCTCAAGCACTCCGTCGAGGTGGCGCATCTGGCCGGACTCATGGCGGCCGAACTCGGGGCGGACGTGCCCCTGGCACGGCGCGCCGGGTTGCTGCACGACATCGGCAAGGCACTTGACCACAGCGTGGAGGGGACCCACATCTCCATCGGTATGGACCTCCTCCGCCGCTATAACGAGTCCGAGGATGTCGTGCACGCGATGTCCACGCACCATGGGGATTTCGAGGCGCATTCCCTTGAGGCGGTCCTGGTGACCGCCGCGGACAAGCTTTCCGCGTCGCGTCCGGGAGCGCGGCGCGAGACGCTGGAGGCCTATATCGAACGCCTTCAGAAGCTGGAGGAGATCGCCGACTCATTCGAGGGGGTGGAGAAATCCTTTGCCATCTCCGCCGGACGGGAGATCCGCATCGCGGTCAAGCCGGACCAGGTCGACGACAACGAGGCCTACCGCCTGGTCAAGGCCATCTGCCGGCGCATCGAGGATGAGATGCGCTATCCCGGACAAATCAAGGTGACGGTGATCCGGGAGACCCGCGCGGTGGACTATGCGAAGTGAACGGTTCCTCTGGCGGGAGGAACGCCGCCACTGTGCAGTGTCAGGCAGGGGGTGCTGCGGCGTCCGTCGACGCGGGGCCGCGCCTGGGGCGTGGTCCGCGTCGCGGCTCCGGTGCGTGCCCCGAGATGGGGTGGGGGCTTGCGCATCCTGTTCGTGGGCGATGTGGTGGGCAAACCCGGTCGGCGGCTCCTGAAGGAGAGCCTGCCCGGCCTGCGCCGCACGCATGCCCTCGACTTTATCGTGGTCAACGGAGAGAACGCTGCAGGAGGTGCGGGGCTTACGCCGCCGACCGCCCGCGAGCTCTTCGAACTGGGCGTCGACGCGGTGACCCTGGGCAACCATACCTGGGACAAGCGGGAACTTGCGCCGGCACTGGACGAATTCCCGCGCCTGCTCCGCCCGCTGAACTATCCGGCCGGCGCCCCGGGGCGTGGCTGGATGGCGGTGACCAGCCGCGCCGGCGTCGCGGTAGGGGTGATCAACGCCATGGGCCGCGTCTTCGCGGCGCCGCACCTGGACTGCCCTTTCCGCGGCATCGAGCAGGCCTTGGAGGAGTTGCGGGGGCACGTGCGGGTCATCCTGGTGGACTTTCACGCCGAGGCGACCTCCGAAAAGGTTTCTATGGGCTGGTTCCTCGATGGGAGGGTGTCGGCTGTCCTCGGCACGCACACACATGTGCAGACCTCGGATGCGATGGTTCTGCCGGGGGGTACGGCCTACATGACCGACGCCGGTATGACCGGACCGTGGATCTCCGCGCTGGGGGTGGAGCGGGGTCGGATCATCGAGCGTTTCCTGACGCAACTGCCGGTGCGGTTCGACGTGGCGCCCGGCCCCTGTCAGTTCAACGGCGCGGTGGTCGATGTGGACGAGACGACCGGTCGGGCGCGCTCGATCGCGGCCGTTGCCTGGCGAGAGCCGATTGCGGGAACGGAGGGTCCCTCCGCGGGCAACGATGACCGGCGCGGATAAGGTGCGCCGGGGAACCGGCGTCCCGGTGTGAGGGGTGCGGCCAATGGAGGATGCGCCCGAGGGTTGTGCGCCGTTATGCGGAGTCGATGGGGTCCGCCT
Source organism: Bacillota bacterium (assembly GCA_021803205.1). Classification (GTDB taxonomy): domain Bacteria; phylum Bacillota; class Sulfobacillia; order RBS10-35; family JAJYVN01; genus JAJZMB01. Next base: position 8,465 of record JAJZMB010000093.1, read on the forward strand.
GCACGCTGATGCCGTGGTCTTTGACGCGCATGTCGACACGGTCCTCGCGCTGGAGCGGGGGCGTCCCTTCGTAACGCGATCCGGGACCGGGCACGTCGACCTGCCGCGCCTGCGCTCCGGAGGCGTCGACGTTCAGGTGTTTGCGCTGTACATCGAACCTAAATACAAGCCGGAGCGGGCCCTGGCGCGCGCACTCCATTTGTGGGATGTCTTTCAGACCGCGCTCCGCGCCGCGGGCGAGGGCGTCCTGCTCTGCCGTACGGTCGCGGACCTCGACCGGGCCGCGGCCACGGGCCGGGTGGGCGCGATCCTCTCTGTCGAGGGGGGAGAGCCCGTCGGCACCGACCTGGCCCTCCTGCGAGCGCTTTATGCCCTGGGGGTGCGGGCCATGGGACTGACTTGGAACGAACGCAACGCCATCGCGGACGGAGCGGGGGAGGCCCGTGCCCAGGGCGGCCTCACGGAGTTCGGCCGCGAGTTGGTGGCCGAGATGGAGCTCCTCGGAATGGTGATCGATGTCTCCCACCTGTGCGAGCGTTCGTTCTGGGATGTCCTCGATGCGGCGCACGGGCCAGTGATCGCCTCGCACAGCAACGCGCGCGCGCTTTGCGACCATGTGCGCAACCTGCGTGACGAGCAGATCCGTGCCCTGGCGGCCAGCGGCGGCGTGACGGGCATGAACTTCTTCGCCGGATTCTTGGACCCGGATCCCGATAGGGCAGATGTGCGCCGCGTGTGTGACCACATCGATCACGTCTGTGGTCTGGTCGGTCCCGGACACGTCGGACTGGGTTCGGACTTCGACGGTATCGCCCGGACACCCCGCGGTCTGGAGGACTGCAGCCGTCTGCCGGTGCTCACAGAGGAATTGCTGCGGCGAGGATACCGCGAAGCGGACGTGCGGGCGATCCTGGGGGACAATTTCCTGCGCGTCTTCCGCGAGGTATGGGGCCGGGCCGCGGTCGGGTGAGACCGGTCGCCCTGGGCACCGCCGGGTCGGCCGGCATCAAGGGACGCCATTGCGAGGCCATGCTCCGCTGGCCGTACCCCTGGGCGGGGCAGCCGCCACGCCCCCGTCCGGGCGCGGACGAATCGATGTCGTCCGCCTGCGCCGAGCACTCGGGCCGCTGGTGTGCCAGTCGGCTCGGTTGTATTCATCCAATTACAGGCATACTACTTCGCCGAGAGGGAGTGGTGCGCCTGCGGCTGGAGTCGCAACAGCGGGCTCTCGCGGAGGACCCGGGGTCGGCCGGATCGGACGAACTGCGCGCGCGCCTTCGTCATTTGGAACGCGAACTCGGCCGGGTGCGCCGTGGCCGGCGGGTGCTGATGGACCTGCTGTGGCGCCTCGACCGCGACTGGCGCCGCCGCCTGGAGATGTTGGAGGCGGAGAACCGCCGTCTGTGGGCGGTCCGGCGTAACCACGGCCCCGCCTGACAGCAGCCAGGGCGAGCAATCGCCGGCTGCAGGTGAGAGTTGGCGCGCCTGGCGTGTGCCGGCCGGTCCGCTGCACTTTCGCGGATGGCGGCCCGCCGAACGGACCGGAAGGCCTCCGAGTTGGCCACCCCTGATGCGTTCCCCCTCGGGGGGCGCGCGGTCCGACAGGGCGTGACTGCGCCGTGTCGGGATTTGCGCAGCCATGCGACAGTCTTTCGCAAGTTCCCATCCTTGCCGGTGCCGCGGCTGTGGCACGACAATGCGGGTACACCCGTCGAGGGGGCGGCGCGACGGTTTTGTCCCGTCCCGGGGTGCGGTTCCCACGGGGGGCGGTTGATGTTGCGGCCACGCGGGGAGGCGGCGCCGGGTGCCTCGGGAGGGCCCGGACGTGACCAGAAGAGTCGGCCGGACCCAGACACGCCCCCGGCTGCGAAGGAGGGTCAGGGCGCAGCCGCCGCGCCGCGGCGGCACACCGAGCCGGACGCTGCTGCCCGCGCGGTGCCGCGGCGGGCGTCCGGCAACAACCGGTCGGTACCCTCCGGAAGTGTCGGCCGCAGCGTTTCCGGAACCCCCGCCGCCGTCCGCCGCTCTTCCGCCGGTGCCGCGCAGCGGGATGTCCGAGGCGGGCAGGCTGGCGTGGGTGCCCCCGGTGCGGACACGGCACAGGGGACCGCGCCGCCGGCGCTGTCCCCTCCGGCATCCCGCGATGCCGCCGGTGGGCGGGCGGAAGGGGCCGACTGTACCGGGGAGCCCCGGAACACGGAGCAGTCCGCCACAACGTCGCCCACTGAGGACCGATCGCCGCCGGGCGTTGTCGCGGCGCTGCCCTGCGACGCGCGGGAAACGGCTGGCGGCGCCGAGGCGCTGCCCGGTGCGGCCGCCGGTGGCGGCCCTGTCCCGGCGCCCGTTCCTGCGGAAGCTGTGGGCCAGGGAGTGGACGCGACCGCTCCCGGCAGTGCCGCGGAGGCGTCCGCGCCAGGGGTGCAGGGGACGGCACGGCCAGAGGACTTCGGCGTCGCGGACCAGGCATCCCGGGGGAGGGGCGAGTCGGGCATACGGGGTGGGCCCTCCCGGGGGACGGATGCGGGGACGGCCGGCGCGGATGGCCCCGGTACCCTTTTGGCACGCCCGGAGATCACTGCGGAAACGAGCCGGGGGTCCCAGGCGGAAGTGGAAGCCACCGTCGATGAGCGGGCGCGGGTGGAGTGGGGCCACCAGGCGCTGGAGGGGACCGCCAAAGCTGCGGACGGCGCAACGCCGGCCCAGGTTGAATCGCCGCCCGTCGCGGGTGTATCCGGCGACGCGACTGGGCTTTCGGCGATGAATGGTGTGCCGGGCGTGCCGGCCGCCGACCTGTCGCCCGTGGAACGAGCGGACAGGACCATCGCCGAGGTGGCGGATGCCCTTCGGCGCCTGGAGGCAGTGAACGACAGCCGGCGGGAGGCCGAGACGGCGCAGTCCGGAGTGCAGGCGCACCCGGTCGATGCCGCTCCCGCCCTCCGCGAGGTGGCCGCCGCGGCGGCTCCTGCAGAGGTGCCCGTCATGGACGGCGGGGCGGCCGGGGAGCCGGCCCCTGAGGTGACGGGTTCCATCTCCGTCGCCGACGCCTGTGTGGAACTCGCGGTGACGGGAGACCTTCTGCGGCGACTCCTGACCGACTTTGGGGATGTGCTGCCGCCGGGGATCGGGTCGGGTCGGCACCGCCGCCTGCCGCGGGCGCCGTGGTGCTGCTCGGCGAGATCATTCGCTGGCGGCGGGAGGGGCTCGATGATGCGTCCGTGCGCCGCCAGGCGAGTATTCATGCCGCCGTTCTGTCCGCGCCGGACGGCTTCCCGCCACCCGGACCGCCCGCCGGGTCGGTCGGGGCGGGCGCGGACGGATCACTGCTGGCGCAGGTGAACCGGCTGCAGGACGCCATCGCCCGGCAGGAGGCACGGCGGGCGGAAGATCGGGACCGCCTGCTCACGGCGCTGATGCGCACCAATCAGGAGTTGCAGCACCTCCGCTTCGAACTCACCTCCCGGTCGCGCAAGGAACGCCGCCGCGGCTTCTGGACCCGGTTGTTCCAGTAGGCCGAAGCCGTTGGCCGCAAGCACTGGTGGTCTGGGGCCGCGTGTCGACCCACAAGCAGAAGGCGCGCGGCGATCTGGGGCGCCAGGGCGCGCACATCCGGGGGAATCTCCAGGATCAGGACGTGTCCCACGTCGTTGAGATCATGGACGTCGGCTCCGGCCTGTCGGAGCGGCGGCCGGGGTTGCTGCGGCTGATGGAGATGGCGCGCTGGGGCGAGGTGAGGGACAGAGCCGTCACGTACAGGGACCGGCTGACACGATTCGGCTACGGGTACCTGCAGGAGTTCTTTTCGGGCTATGGCGTTCGGATCCGTGGGTGGACGAGACCGAGATCCTGCGGTTGCTGCGGGCGCGGGATGCGCGACGCACGGCCTTGGGCGAAACCGTGACCCTGGCCTATCCTGCCGGATGTGGCGGGCGACACCGCTGGAAGCCCGGTGTCGCTGGCCAACCGTCTGGAGTATCTAAAAGCGGCGCCCTGCTGCCCTGGTACAACGATCGCCTCCAGGAGTTGCACCGGGACGAGGTGTTGGCCCTGGTGCCGGGATGGAAGCGCCCGGAGTGGAAACAGGGGGGATGGGGCCGGTGTCCACCCATGGCTGCCGCCTGCTCGAAGGATATCGGCCGCCGGGCATCGCGGCCACGCCGTCCGGCTTGGCAAGCGGTCGGTGCCCGTCCGCAAAGGAAGGCCTGCACCCCAGCCGAGACGGCCCACGTCCGGGTGTTCATCCCCGGCCAGTGAAGGGAAGCATGAGGGCGAAGTAGGCGATCATGCTCCCGGCCACCATGATCACCAGGATCCACGCCACCAACTTGGAGAGACGGCGCATCCGACGCCACACAGTGCCCACACCTCCGGCCGCGTATGCCTGCAGAGCCGTCCGGCTGGCTCAGCGGAGGGATCGCAGCGCCTCGGCCCACCTCCGCAGTTCCCGCAGTTCTTCTTGGAGCAGGGTTTGTGCGGCAGAGTCCACCGCCTCGTCGGAGCGAAACCATGCGGCCACGGCCGGTCCGACCCGTCCGGGGCGCATCCTCGCAGTGATGATCATCAGCTTCGGCATTGATCTCTCCCCGTCTTCCGGGCGGCGCGCGCCGCCCCTCAGCTTACCATTCGGTCAACCCCGGGTCATGGTCGCTGGGCGGCCGGTCTGTCGCCGGGGCTCGCGGCGCCGGACCGGGATCGTCCTCCACACCGCTCCGGTCGCCGTGGCTGTAGCCGGTCGACAGTTCGCAATGCCCGCGTCCGGCACACAGTCGATGACCCGGCACCCGGCACGGAACCGGCTTCGGCCGACATTACCTCCACGCCGCCCGGGAGCGAGCGTCCGAGAGCCGGCACCCATGCTACACTCGTTGCTGCAAAGGGGGGCGCCATCCCTTGCAGCGCTTGGAGATTCCCGTCGTGAGCTACAACGCCCGCACTGCGGCCTTCATGACGGCCCGGGGCTTTCACCGCGATGGATGCGGTGTCTGGCGGGATGCTGCCGGCCATTCATTCGCCGCCTCACTCGCGGGTAAGGAAGCTCCGGCCGCGGCCACAAGGACCTGGGGCTGCCAGATGAACGAGGCCGACAGCGAGACCCTCCGCGGACAGCTCCGCGAGATGGGCTACGTGGATGCGCCTGTGGACGACGAGGCCGATGTCATCCTGCTGAACACATGCGCCGTGCGGGGCACCGCAGCGGACCATGCCCTGGGCGAAATCGGCCGGCTCAAGCGCCTGAAGACGGAGCGACCGGAACTCCTCCTCGGCGTGTGCGGCTGCCTCGCGCAGATGCCCGAAACCGTCGAGTATCTGCGCCGGCACGCCCCGCATGTCGACCTGATCTTCGGCACCAACAATCTGCACGATCTGCCGGGTTTGCTGCAACGAGCGTACCGTGACGAGGCCCAGACCGTCGATGTCTGGGACCAGGCCCCGGAGACGGTGGAGAACCTGCCCTCCCGCCGCGCGCCCGGCGTCAAGGCGTGGGTCAACATCATCTACGGCTGCGACAAATTCTGTACTTACTGCATCGTACCCACGACGCGCGGGCGGGAGCGGAGCCGGCGGCCCGGCGACGTCCTGGCCGAGGTCGAGCGCCTCGCCGCCGAAGGCTACCGCGAAGTGACACTTCTCGGGCAGAACGTCAACTCCTACGGCCACGATCTCGGCGCCTACGACTTCGCCGACCTGCTGCGCGACGTGGCACAGGTGCCGGGGATACGCTGGATCCGCTACACCACAAGCCACCCACGGGATTTTACGGAGAAGTTGGTGCGGACCATAGGTCTGCATCCCAAGATCTGTGAGCATTTCCACCTTCCGGTGCAGTCGGGCTCGGACAGGGTGCTGCGCTGGATGAACCGTGGATACAGCCGCGCCCGGTACATGGAGTTGATCGGCCATGTTCGGCGCTTACTGCCGCATGCGGCCATCACCACGGATATCATTGTCGGCTTTCCCCGGGAGACCGAGGAGGACTTCCTGCAGACGCTGGATGTGGTACGCGAGGTCGGTTACGACAACGCATTCACGTTTCAATACAGCCCCCGCGCCGGTACGCCCGCCGCACGCTGGGAAGATCCGGTGCCGCCAGCGGTGAAGAAGGAACGCCTGGAGAGGCTCAACGAATTGCAGTATGCCATCAGTCGCCGTAAGAACCAGGCCCTGGTGGGCAGCATGCAGGAGGTGTTGATCGAGGGTCCGAGTCGCAAGGACCCCGACGTCCTCACCGCCCGCACGCGGACCAACCGCCTGGTGCTGGTACCCAAGCGCGAGGGGGTGGTCCATCGCTTCGGCCGCGTGCACGTGACCGAGGCGCAGACGTGGACCCTGTACGGATCCCTGGCCGAAGTGGAGCCGGGCGTGTGAGGATGCGATAGGGGCGCCGTCCTGTGGTGCGGCGGCGTCCATGCCCTTGTCGCGCATATGTGGTGCTGGCGGTGGGATCAAGAGCCGGTTCGGGGTGCCATGCGGTCCCGGCGCCCGCGCCGAGGGGAGGGCGCACCGGCTTGGTGTGGCGCGGCTGCATTCGGACGGATTGGCAGCCCTTCCTCTGGGCACACGCTCCAGCATTACAAAACGTTTCATCGTTGCCTCGGCTTCTTCTTTACACCTATTACACTTCGACAGTGGCAGGAGTTAGCGTGATCGAGTACGAACGATCCGCCCGAATCGTTTCGGCGTCGCCCGTATTCCTGCTGCGGCGCTCTGTACGGGCGGCGAGGACTGCCCACCAGGGGGGGGCGTTTGGGCCGGACGTGACCGGCCGCTTGGCGTGGAGTGCCTGCTCGGGTGTGTGCCCGCCGATTCCGGGGGGTGACGGCGAGGTGGGGCTGCCCGCGTGGGCTCCCCTGTGTCACGCACCGCCCTGCCGCCTGGTGGCGGAGCCGGGGAAATGCGATTCCGAGTCCGGTGCCATGTGGTCTGACGTTCGAGTTGCCAGGACCCCGGATCCGAGGGTTTTCCCTGCCGGTCGAGGGAACGTGGCACGGCCCCGCCGATCATGAACGCGATGAGCCATGCCGCGCAGTTGCCGACACTCCCGGAGGTGGAACGGCGGTGAAGGTGGCCAGAGGGGGCTGGAAGCGGGAAGTCGCGGCGGCCGGTCGCCGGGTGGGCGCGCTCGTCGTCTGCGCGGCCGTATTGCTTGGAACGGCTGCGTGCGCCGGGGCGCGACCCGCGGCGGCAGGCCATTCCGCGGCGGGAAACAGGTCAGTGACCTTGACGTGGTTGATTCGCAACGACCTGGGACAGGTTCAGGCGACGTGGGCGCAGCAGACGGCGACCGCCTTCGAGCAACAGAACCCCGGAGTGCAGGTTCGGATCATCAGTGAACCGTCGGCACAATACAATACCAAATTCCTGTCCATGTACGCCGCGGGCGATTCTCCAGATGTGATCGGCACTTATGCGGGCGGTTTCGGCACATTTTATGCCCACCAGGTCATGGCCAACATCTCACCCTATCTCAAACTGCTCAACGTCGACCTGAAGACCTTCATGGACTCCAGTGTTCTGGGAACGATGACGCGCTCCGGCCAGCTGTACGGTATTCCGTTCAGCGATCCGCCCACCGTACTGTGGTACAACGCCACGCTCTTCAAGAAGTATCACGTACCCCTGCCGCCGGTCTCTTGGGCGGATCACTCCTGGACGATAGGGACGATGCTGAAGGACGCCCAACTGCTGACGCATGCGGGCAGCACGCCGGCCAACAAGACATGGGGCTTGATCTTTGGGCCTGATGACCTGGGGGCGACGGCCTGGCTGTGGGGTGCAGATCCGTTCAACAATCGGGGAGGGCCTCAGGACTCCCAGGCCTATCAGACGGGTGTTGCCACCCAGGCTTACGTGGATACGGGAAAATTCGCCACCGCAATGACCTGGCTGGGTGATCTGATCACAAAATGGCATGTCTCGCCGCCGGCCGACGTGGCGACTGAAATGGGTACCGTGGGCGGCGATCCGATGATGTCCGGGCTCATCGGCATGGAGCGCGTCCTCATCACGCAAACGCATGTCTTGGCTGGGTCGCATCCGTCGTTCCAGTGGGGCATCGCGCCCATCCCCTACGGTCCGGCGGGTGACCTGGTGCCAACGGCGCCAAGCGGTTGGGTGGTATCGCAGCAAAGCAAGAACAAGCTGCTGGCAACAAAATTCATCGTCTATCTGACTGTCGGCGCCGCCGGGGCGAGCTACGCGAAAATTGGGGGGTACGTACCGGCCAACGTCCGGGACCGGGGAGTTTTCTTTCAGAAGTTCGCGTCATTGCCGGGAAACAGTCAGACGCTGTCTGCGGACGAGCGGGTCGTCAACGGGGGCATCGCGGCCAGCCAGGGCTGGATTTATCCGCAAAAGATCGTCAACGGAGGCCCGCAGTGGCAGAACACCTTTAACAACACGCTGGCCAATGTGTGGAACGGTACGGAATCAGTGGCGGCTGGCCTGAGCCAGTTGCAGAAGAACTTCGATTCTCTGTTGCCGCAGGGGGCATAGGGGGGCGGCGCTGCAAAAGTCGGTTTCCGCACCGGCGGCGAATCGTGGATCCTTGGGGGATGGTGGATATCGGAGCAGTGGCCTCGCAAAAGCGGACTTTTGCAGCGGCCAGATAGGCTCAGTTGGCGACGGGGTCATGAGACGCCAGGACATCTGGTCCTGGGTTACCAGCCGCTCGATACAGGGTGGACGAACGGGATGGAAAGGTTTTCGCGCGGCTTCCGCCCTCCGGTGCGGCGATGCGGACGCTGGCGGCGGAGTATGGATGCTGCGCTCAGCAGTTCGGGCTGAAGGCAGAGCGCCGGCGCGTCGCGTGGTGCCGGCAGGCGACCGGCGGACCCGCAAGCATACTGGCCCGGGCGACGGCAGTTCGGTGCGCGTCCGGTGCGGATGACGCCGCAACGCCTGCGCCGGTTCGCGTGCCGGATCGTTCCCGAAGCCTGCATGCGGAGACGGCGCTGCCGATCGCGGCGCGTTTGGGGTACTGGAAAGCGGGCGGCTCGTAATGGATGATCACTCGGAACCGGGCGCAGCGGTAGGGCGGGCCGCCGGCACGCACGCACCACGCGGCCTGGAGGACTCCTGGCTGATCCGAAAGATACCAACCGAGCGTTTTGTAACGGGCAAGCCTCTGTGATAGGTGTACCCGCCGGAAGTGTGGAACTGATCGTAGTGTTAATTTAAGAAAAATGGGTGGTCCGACTCCTAACTGGTACGCTTTTACTAACTTCCTGAAGGTGTTAATATTGGCTGCGGCTGTCGGCATACCCAATCCGGTGAAATCTCGTCTGAGGCGTCCGCGCGCGTCCAAGAGCGCGCGGCGCGAAAGCCTGTCGTTTCATCTGATGATCCTGCCCTGGCTGATCGGCTTCTGTGGCCTGATGCTCTACCCGATCGTCGCCTCGGCATACTTCAGTCTGACGCGGTACGACGTGATCAGTCCGCCCAGATGGGTGGGCTTGGGAAACTACGTCTATCTCTTCACGCGAGATCCGCTGTTCTGGCGGTCGCTCGGCGTGACCTTCACCTATACGCTGGTGGCCGTGCCGCTCAATCTGGCGCTGGCGTTGGTGCTGGCCATGCTGCTCAACCTGCGCGTCCCGGGCATGCGTGTGCTGCGCACTGTCTACTACCTGCCCACGGTCATGCCGCAGGTGGCCACATCCATGCTCTGGATGTTCCTGTTCGCCCCCACGTTCGGCGTCATCGACTGGGCCCTGGCGGTGCTGTTCCATATCACCGGCCCCAACTGGTTGTCGGATCCGCACTGGGTGATGCCCGCCTTCATCCTCATGTCGCTGTGGGGAGTGGGCGGCGCCATGGTCATCTTCCTTGCCGGCCTGCAGTCCGTCCCGCCCGAACTCTACGAGGCGGCGCAACTCGACGGCGCCTCGGGGATCGTGCAGTTCGTTCGGGTCACGCTGCCGTCGATCTCACCGGTCGTGCTCTTCAACCTGATTGTCGGCATGATCGGTGCCATGCAAATCTTCACGACCGCATTCGTCATGACGCAGGGCGGTCCGGACTACGCCTCCTACTTTTTCAATCTTGCCATCTACAATAATGCGTTCGTGTACTTCAAGATGGGGTTGGCCTCCGCCCAAGCCTGGGTGCTGCTGCTGATCGTCATGATCATGACGCTGGTGGTGTTCGCGACGTCTTCGCGCTGGGTGTTCTACGGCAGCGGCCGTTAGCGGCGCGGATGCCGCGGGGGGGAAGGGGTCGGGCGCCGATGCGCAGACAGCGGAAGATCCACCGGATCCTGGCCGCCCTGGTGCTGATCCCCGGTGCGCTGGTGATTCTGTTCCCGTTCTATTGGATGCTCACCGCATCCCTGGAACACATCTCTCAACTTGTGCAGTTCCCCCCGCAACTCATCCCGCACCCGCTGGATTTCTCCAGCTATCCCAGGGGCCTGACCTTCCTGCCCTTTGGGCGTTATTTTTTCAACACCGCGCAGATTGCGGTGCTCTCCACACTGGGTGCCGTCATGTCCGCGTCCCTGGTCGGGTTCGCCTTTGCCCGCCTGCACTCGCCAACGAAGGTCTTCTTCTTCACCCTGTTGCTTTCGACCATGATGCTTCCGGCCTCGGTGTTGCTGATCCCGCAGTTCGTGCTCTTCAAGAGTATCGGTTGGGTGAACACCTACCTGCCGCTGATCGTGCCGGCGTATTTCGGCGGCTCTGCGTTTCTCATCTTCCTCTTTCGCCAATTCTTCGCCGGCATCCCGGAGGAGGTGTTCGACGCCGCGCGGATGGATGGTTGCGGAAACCTCGGTCTGTATTGGAGGATGGCCCGTCCCCTGGCCGTCCCCGCCTTCACCGCGGCTACGGTCTTCCACTTCCAATTCTCCTGGAACGACTTCCTGGCTCCGCTGATCTATATCAATTCCAATTCGAAGTACACCATCGCCCTGGGCCTTGCCGGATTCAGTTCTCAATACGGCTCCACGCCGTGGAACCAGCTCATGGCGGTTTCGCTACTCATGGCGCTGGTGCCGATCCTCATCTTCTTCTTTGCCCAGGACTATCTCATCAACGGGATCGTGGTGGCCTCGCGCTGACGAGCGGGGCTAGAGATGCACTTCATGCCTTTGACCTTCATACGCGAGGAGTTGAGGAAGACATGCTGCACAACGGTTGGCGGCGGCGGGCGGCGGGAGTTCTGACCGCCGTAGCCATGGCGGCTGCCGGGTGCGGTCCGGCCGCGAGCACGGCAGCCAAGGGTTCCACTGCCTCCGCCGCCCCCGTCACGCTCACCTGGCTGGTGCGTTCGGACATGGGTGCCAACATCACCAAGTGGGAGAACGACGTGGTCACCGGTTTCGAAAAGGCAAATCCGAACGTGCACATCACGGTCATCGGCGAGCCGTGGGCCGGATACAATGCGAAACTGCTCGCGCTCACCGCGGCGGGCACGCCGCCCGATGTGTACGCCACCTTCGCGGCTGGTTTCGGCACCTTTTTGGCCCATGGGACCTTGGCCGATCTGAATTCCTATGCGAAGGGGGCCAACCTGAATCTGAAGGAGTTCCAGTCTTCAGCCATCGCGGCGCTGACCCGAAACGGCAGGTTGTACGGTCTGCCTTTCGACAACATGCCGTCGCTCATCTTCTACAACAAGACGTTGTTCGACCAGGCGCACTTGCCCCTGCCTCCGACCTCGTGGCAGGATAAGAATTGGACGACCAGTATCATGCTCGCCG
>JAJZMB010000093.1:20169-24981 GCA_021803205.1 Bacillota bacterium
CGAAGGCGCTCACCAAGAACACCACCCAGCCGGGTAAGGCGGTGTGGGGCCTCAACTTCCCGCCAGGTCAGATGGGCACCGCGGTGTCCTGGGTCTGGGGTTGCGACCCGACGGCGGCCTCCGGTGGGCCCCAGAACTCTCAGGCCTATCTGACGGGCGTCATGAGTGCGTCGCAACTGTTCTTCAATTCGCCGTGCTACACCGCCGCCATGCGCTGGGACAAGGATCTGTCCGTCACGGAGGGGGTCTCGCCTTCGGTGGCGAGCCTGACGACGCTGAGTCAACTGGGGGATCCGATCACCACCGGTCGTATCGGGATGGAGCAGGCCGGGTATTGGGTGTTCCAAAACCTCTTTCTGGCGAAACCGAAATTCCAGTGGGGGGTCGCGCCCATCCCCTATGGTCCGACAGGAAGCGACCTCACTCAGGACTGGACCGATGCCTGGGTCATGTCCTCAAAGTCGACACACAAGAGCCTCGCCTTCAAGTTCATGGTGTATATGTCCACGGGGGCCTCTGCCAAGGAGTTCGCGCAGATCACGGGATTCTTCCCCGCCCTGACCTCGCTGGAGCAGACGACGCTTCAGGCCGACGCGGCGGCCCTGGGTATGTCGGAGAACCTCAGCCAGCTGCAGAGCGTCATTCTCGGGGGCCTGGCCAAGGGACAGGGCTTCGAGGCGCCCGGACACACCCTGGCCAATTGGAATCAGATCAACACCACCTGGGCCAACACGACGGATAATCTTTTCATAGGCAAGCAGACCACCGGCGCCGCGATGGCGGCGCTCAACCAGGCGATGGCGACCCAACTGCAGTCGAACGCGGGCTGATCGGTCCGGTGCAGCGGGCGGTGCGGACGGCCGAGCGCAGTCCACACCGTCCGCTGCCTCTGCGCTTGCCCTGTGGGCCCGCTTCTCTCCGCGTGCTGCGGACCCCCGGGCCACCCATCCCTGTTCCGACAGGCCGTTCAACGGGTGCGGCAGCGGTTGGCCGCGGATCGCTGCCGCACCTGTCAGCGTCGCTTGGCGCTGCAGCGGGTCCACTGCACCGGGAGTGCGTCCGCGCTGCGCGTCTCCCCGGGCAGGGCACCGCGTCGATGCGCCTGTATGCCGCCAGCCCAGTGCCCGAACGGTTCCGACCCCGCCCGTTTCAGCTGAGAGCCCGCGAACTCCCGATCGCTCGCCAGCACGACGACGTCCGCCATCACCGTGCCACCACGCCGATGGCGCGCACCGGAGAACCGTCGCGGCCACGGATCCGCAACGGCAGCGCACAGAACCAGAATGGACCTGCGCCCACGCGCTCCAGGTGGCATAGCCCCTCGACGATGACCATCCCTGCGCCAAGCAGGATGAGATGCACCTCTTTCCAGTCGGTCGGATTGGGCGTGGGCATGTCCATACCCAGGAGTGTGACGCCGCGCCCCACCAGCCACTTCGCCAGGTCCAGGGTGACGAAGGGGAAGTCCGTGAAGTAGCGCTGCTCCGGCAGCACGCTGTCCCAACCGGTGCGCAGAATCAATCGCGCCCCGGGGACGATGCGGGCGGCCAGGGGTGCGAGGTCCGCGATGTCGATGGGCTGCCTCGGCCCTTTGTGCGAGAGGTCGGCCAGGATTGCCGGTCCCATGCACGCGGAGAGGCTGACGCGCTCCACCGTCAACCCTTCGTCCAGGAAGTGGTAAGGCGCATCCATGTGCGTCGCCTGGTGCGTCGCGATGACCAACTGCGTCATGTTGTAACCGAGGGTTGAGGTGGTCGAATGCGGGATCACCCCGGGCTTGGGATCCATGGGGAAATTGGGAGCGCCGTGATAGATATCCAGGGACAGGTCCAGGAGCTGTCCCCGCACATGGCCCCAGTCCACGTCCTCCTGGTCGGCGGGCTCTTGCTGCACCGTCGCCGCCCCCTCCTGCCTGTGCTCTTGCTCGGGAACCGGTACAGGGCAATACATCATCCCAGCTCTGGCGCCGCTTCCGGGAAGCGGCGCCAGAGGTCGCGCGCCACAAATCCGCCGCCGGGCCCCGGCGGAAAATCTGCCGGGCATCGCTCGCGCTCGTGTCCATGCCACCGGGCCGCGCCTTTGTTGCCTGTTCCCGCGCCACTCCCCGTCCATCGGGCGGGTCCGGGCACCCGGCGGAGGCCCTGAGACGCCGGAACAAGACGGTGACGGTCGGATGTGGCAGGGCCGGTTCTGCGGGCACCCGGACGCGCCCCGGCAGGCGGGCTCCGCTCCGGTGCCCTCACCGCCTGTTGCACGGGCCGCTACGGCAATAGCTGTGCGAGCAACCCGCCGTCCGCGATCACCGGCGATCCGACCAGGAACGCGGCGGCGTCGGTGCAGAGCCAGACGATGACGCGCGCCACATCTTCCGGGGTGCCCAGGCGGCCGATCGGCTGATTGCGCTCCCAACCGCGCAGGTTCTCCTGCCACTCGGCGCCCTGCTGGGTGTCGGCGGCAAGCATGGGGGTGTCGATGGCTCCGGGGACCACGCAATTGACCCGAATGCCGTGCCGGATGTAGTCGAGGGCCATTTGCCGCGTCAGCGCCAGCACGCCGCCCTTGGCCGCGGCGTATGCGGCGATGGCGCGGCCGGTGGCGTACGCATGGGGGGAGGCCAGATTGATGATGCAGCCGCTTCGCCGCGTGAGCATTCCGGGAAGGACGGAACGGCAACAGTTGTACACACCGCCCAGGTTGACGTCGATCACGCGCCGCCATTCCGCCGGATCCGTCTCGTGCACGGTCTTGGACGAAAGGATGGCTGCATCGTTCACCAATACATCCGGCTCCCTGAATACGGAGGCCGTGAACCCGATAAGCCGCTCGGTGTCTCCGGGCGACGCCACGTCGCAGTGCACAAAGCGCGCAGTGCCCCCGATCCCGGCCGCGACGGCCTGGCCCTTACCGTCGTCGATGTCGGCGATCACCACCCTGACTCCTTTTGCTGCGAGCAGGCGCGCTGTGGCGGCGCCGATCCCCGAGGCGCCGCCGGTCACAATGGCCACCTGGCCGTGCAACCTTCCCAACCGTTCACCTCCTATTCCGACGTCCGCAGAAGTCCCCGCTGCCCGGAGGTCGGCATGCTCCGAGCCGGTGTGGGAACAGGCGTTTGCAGCGGCGCTCCATCCCTGCGCGGCATGCCCACACCTCCATGCCGCGGCTTGCAGCCCACCCCATACTCGCTCCCGGAAGGCCGCGCGCCCGCTCGGTCCGATGGCGCGGCGGACGCCTGATCGCGGTTGCGGCACCTGTGGATCCGGCCCTGCCTCTGCCCCGGTGGCCCGAGCGGGACCGGGGGCTCACGCTGGCGGTCTGGGCGCGACCGCGCCCCCTTGGCCGCGGACACTGCATACCCGGCGTAAAATTGGCGAAGCGCCATGAGGGTGGCGCCAGCAGATGCATCGCCAGCCTCCCCGGCTCGGCCCTGCCACAGCCGGTTGTGGCAGGGCCGAACTCCACCCGCCCGGAATTGGCGCACCGGCCTTCCGCCACAGGGCTGCTGCCCGGGGACCGGCAGCGGAAGCACGCCTGCGCCACACCCGCCGTGGCCGTGCCGATCCGGCCTGTTCGCGCTCAGACCTTGAGCCCCTGCAGCAGTTGCGGCTTCGTCCAGGAGTTGAGCAACACGTCATGGCAGGCCTCCATCCATTGGACCAACCGCACGCGCAGCCGTGCCAAATCCTGTTGGTGCGCGGGGTCTGCGGCGCAATTGCAGAGCTCGCCCGGGTCCTCGCGCAGATGATACAGTTCATCCTCCGCCGTCGGGTTCCAGACATACTTCCACTCGGCTTCCCGAACCATGCGTTGGCTGTATAGGCCGAACTGGTTGCCATGAAAGCTTGAGAACATCGCCGCACGCTCCGGCGCGTCCCCGTCGAGCACCGCGCGCAGACTCTCCCCCTGGAAGGAAACCGCGGGCTGGATACCCGCGAGATCGCAGAAGGTGGCCGCGAGATCCAGGGCGTTGCACACGAAGGCCGTGCATGTCCGCGCCGCATGCTTCGGCCCCAGGCCGGCAACGATGAGCGGCACGTGCACCACGTCCTCGTACATCACGTACATCTTGTCCATCATCCCGTGCCCGCCGCACATGTCCCCGTGATCACTGGTGTAGACCACGACCGTGTTTTCATCCAGACCGAGCGAGCGGAGAGCAGCGAGGATGCGGCCGATTTGCGCGTCCAGCAGGCTGATTTCACCCAGGTACCGTCCGACGATCGGGGCCCAGTCCCGCCAGTGGAAGCCGTCGACTTTCCACGTGCGGCGCTGCTGTGCCTGGATGTAGGGCTTGCCGATCAGCGGATCGGGGAAGCTTGGCCACGGTGGGATGTCGGCGGGGGGATACATGGACGCGTAGGGCTCAGGCACCACGTTCGGCAGATGCGGCGGGACGGGATCCCAGCGCAGGAAGAACCGCTTGCCTTTCTCCGCCTGTGCGCGCAGTTGCGCGATGACCAAATCCGCTTCCCAGGCCAGTGGCGACTCCTCCGGCCGGATGAACGGGTCCGTTTCCCCAAACCACCCATGGCTGTGCGGCCTTGCCGGCAGACCCCGCGCACGGCGCCAGGCGCCGTAGCCGCCGCCCGAGTCGTAGGTGTCGAATCCGAACTCCAAGGGCCCGCGCCGCGGATCGGCGTGCCACTTGCCCACGTAGCCCATCCGGTATCCGCCCCTGTGCAGCAGCGAACTGAAGGTCGACAATCCCTCCGGAATGCCCCGCACCGCTTCGCTGTCCCAGTTGGTGATCACCCCGTGCTGGGCGGGCCACAAGCCAGTCAGGAGGGACACTCGCGCCGGGGTGCAGATCGGCGC